>CAUYYY010000125.1:0-6379 GCA_963577165.1 Planctomycetota bacterium
AACCCGTCGACACTTCCGGTGATCGGCTTGGTTACACGCACCCAACCTTCGATTTTTAGCCGAGCGCCCGCGCGGACGTCAATCGGTGGCGTCGAGACCCAAACCGGCGCCGAGTGGATCAGCCGCGGCGTACTCTCGGCCGAGTCGGCCTCTGCTCGCAGTTGCAAGCAGAAACCTCGCGAGCGAGCGGCGACCGGCGAGAGTGTGACCTCCGTCGAAACGTTCGGCGTCGGGTGTTGAAAGTGACGCCATCGGTCGTTGACCATGGCCGTCAGATCCTCAAAATCGCCACCTCGCAATAACTCGGGCCCCAACGGGCTGGTCGTGGCCGCCTCGAGCAGCGCGAAGTGTTGCGGGAGCGTGGCCAAGTGGACGCCAAAAGGCGTCGTTACCGGCGAATTCTCTTGTTGTGCGTATTGCTGCCAACGCTCGCGCTCCATTGAGCCCGCGGCGGCCAGCGCCCGATCGGCGTGGACAAACGCCCTCCGCCAGTCACCGGCTGCCAACAGGATGTCGCATTGAGCGATCTCACCACGTAGGGTGGCAAGACGTTTTGATATTTGCGGCAGCTGTATTTGCGGCAGCTGTATTTTCGGTAACGGGCCGAGCCGACCAGCCAGTTGCCGATCCATGTTTTCAACGGTCTCCAGCTTCCGGACAGCCAGTTCGCGCTCGAGCATGGCCGCCCGTCGTGCGTTTCTTGCTGCCCGCTGCGACAACTGGCTCACGACCAGCGGGTCTTGCGTCATAACCACCATCGTTGCGACGCCCGGCTCGCTGAGCACGACACGTACTCCACCTGCCACCCGCTTGCGACGAATCGGCTGCAATCCAACTAGCGTCAACGCATACGCTTCGTTTGTCTCCGGCACGCCGGGCACGACAAAGGCCAGCCCATCGCCTTCGTGAACCGCCGCAACAAATTGGCCGCCCGGTCCCCAAGCGACCGGAATCAACAATCGGGCTCGGTCAATTTGCAACACCGACGCTTGAACCTGCTTGGTCGACGCGGCTGGCGTGGCAAAGCTGCCCTCCGCGGCCCAAGGCTCGATCAAATCGAGGTGCAGATTAATTTGTTCCAATGCCAAGGCACGCTGCTGCGTCATCCTGTCAGGCGCAGTGAGCGGTCGATGGGATGCAAACAGCAGACCATGCGATCCGTCTCGCAAACTCAGCGACACCAGCTGCTGCAGGTGACGATAGTCCACGACGCCTACCCCTTCCACGACGCCTACCACTTCCACGGCGCCCGAGAGGATCCGCCATTGCTCGACCAAACGTGGGTCCGGCTCTGCTTGAATCCGCGACCAGATGGGAGTCCCCTCGCGTACCAGACGCCGCTGTTCGCTCGTCCACCGAACGTAATCGACCAGTTCCAGACTCGAAAACAACACATCACGACCGACCAGCAAAACGTCGGCAATACGACTGTATGCCGGCAGATCTTCCCTCGCGCCGACCAACAACGGGCGTCGTGCCAGATCGGCATGACGACGCACGGCGGTTGCCCACGTCCGAGTTGCGTCGAGATCCACCGACGAGAGTTGACTTCCCAAATCCCAAACCAACACGCGGTCTAGCTCCACCACGAGCCGGCCCTCATGTAGTTGATCGATCGAAGGCGGCGGACAAACAAACCACAGATCGAGCTGCCGAGCTTCGGCGATCATCTCCGACGTGGGGGGCTTATCCATACGCAATGCGTTGAAACCGAGATCGCGTACTCTCGCCAGTGGCTCGCCCCGATGCGCCAAGATTCGCGGCAAAAACGGACGGCCGTCGACCAGGAGAACCTGACCCTCAAACTGCACTTCGTGGACCGGTCGGTGACGGCCTGACAAGATGTTATGCCGACTGTCGGCCAGCCGCAGGGCGCCGTTTTGCCGAAAACCGCCCGCCGTCGACTCGCGATTCGTGGCGACAGCGCCCGTCAACTCCAGATCGTCAATCCACACTGTTGTTTCGCCACGGCCTCCGTAAACATTCAGCAACACCTGATCGATGTAAGCTTCACGCGGATCAACATGGGGACCCACTTCCTGACGCAGTGTGCGAATCTGCGGCACCAGCTTTTTGGGTATGTCCTCCAGCCGAAGCTGTTCCCACTGATGGACGCGAGTATATTCGGTGCCCCAGACGATCGACGCCAACGGCTGGCCGGTCCGTGGGTCCTCGGTTCGCGGAAATACGATCCGCGCTGCGATGCGGATGCCGGGTCGGTCGCTTCGAACCCAGGTGGTCGCGGCCAGTTCGCTGATGACTGTGGCTGGAAGGACGGCGTGCCGAAAAAGGACTTGCGAGCCGTTGCCTGCCGCCAGATGCAGCTTCTCACTGCTACGCGGCGAGTGGAACTGCTTTTGGCTGCGGGCATGGTGCAGGACCTGCACCTGTGCGTCGCCACCCGCCTGACGCCAACTGGTATCCGGACCCTCGAAACGCTCCACGTAGCCTGGCTCGGCCCGGATCTCTTGGACCATCGCCGCCAGGACGACGGCCAATAGCCAAGCAGCCACAGGAACTTTCGAAGCGCGGCTGGTGGCCACAACCAAAGGAAGATAGCCACGAAAAACACCAAAAGACACAAAAAGATTTCTTTCGCCGCGAATGAAACACGGATTCAGCACGGATGAAAAAAAGTATTTCAGAAAGTAATGCCACCGCAACTTAAGGGGAACCGCAGATGGACGCAGATCAACGCAGATAAAGTTGGAGCCCGCTGAAGATAATTTGTTACCGATTATATGCGATACGCTTGATGTCAATCTTTCTCGCACCCAAGCCCTGCTTGGAAATCTGCGTTTATCCGCGTTCATCTGCGGTTCTCTTCTTTAGATCCGTGCTGAATCCGTGGCTGGGCATCGGTCACTGTAAGTGGTCAAATGGCGACAATCCCCGTCGGGTCAGCCACGTTGACGTAACATGTTCTTGTATCAGTATTTGCGGTTTCTCTCCAGGTCAAACGTGGCGAAACTTCAACGCGTCTGACAAGACGCTGGCTGCCCTCGGCGATCCACAAGTCATTGCAAATAGAAGCCTTGTGGCGATAGCCGGCGTTTTGGCACACCCTGTGCTTTCTATGCTAAGCGTCAGCCACCCAGGAGAAAGCAACCATGAGCGAAACCCCGCGTACCAACAAAGCCGAAGCTTTACCGGCCGATCTGCTCCGTCTGGCCGAAGCCATTCGGCAACTTCCGGATGTTCATCGCCTGGCCGTCGAGCCTGTGCTCGCTCGCGTCTTGGAAAGCACCAAGCGTCGTCGGCGAATCCTCACCTTGGTCCAGGACGCGCTCAGCCAGTTGCGTCTGGACATGAAGTATTTGATTTTCGACCTGGAAGCCACCCGACGCGAGCGAGACGGCTTTCGCAGCCGCATCGAAGGCGAAGACAACTAGTGCGAGCGTTGACATTCATTGCATTTTTCTCATAACCGCTAGCCGCAGGCGGAAGCCAGCGGTTTGAAGCGGCCCCAACCGCCGGCTGCCGCCTGCGGCTACCAAATCAGGTTATGGAGAATATTCGTTGGATCGGGCAGCCACTGTATGTCAACACGCACCATTGCCACAAAATTCTGTTCTTTGCCCGGCCCCACATTGTCGGCGAGCACTATTCCGAATAAATTATATTGGGTGGGTGACGAAGGCCTCGGCGTATGGCATCCTTGCCGTCGGACCGGATAGCGCGGGCTTGTTATTTTGCGGGGCAGAGGGACAGAAGAAGACGCGAGTGGGCTATGGCTGCCTTATCGGATGAACAATCGGATGAACAACTGGCCCAACGCGCTCAAGATGTCGGGTTGCTCGATGAACGACAGTTGCAAGCTGTCTGGAGCGAGCTTTCCAGTCGATCCGGCACAGCGGGCGATCTGCAGCAATTGTTGCTACGCCGCGAGTTGCTGACGAACTATCAAATCGAGCGGCTGCAGGCCGGTCATCGCGACGGTTTTTTCTACGGCGACTACAAAGTGCTCTACGTGGTGGGCGCCGGCACATTCGCTCGTGTCTTTCGAGCGGCGCACCGTGAGACCAACAAACTCGTCGCGATCAAAGTCCTCCGCCGCCGTTTTAGCGGAGATAAAGAGCAAGCCGATTGCTTTTGTCGCGAAGGCCAATTGGCCGCCTCACTCAAACACCCCAACATCGTTCCTGTCTACGAGGTTTACTCCAAGGGAACCACGCACTTCATCGCGATGGAATTTGTCGAGGGCCGAAATCTACGCGAGTTTCTCAAGGTTCGAAATCGGTTTGAACCGCTTGAAGCGACCAAGCTCATTCTCGACGTAGCAAACGGGTTGGATTATTCGTTCAAGCTTGGAATCTCGCATCGTGACATCAAGGCCTCGAATATTCTGGTGTCGAGCCGGGGGCGGGCAAGACTTGTTGACTTTGGGCTGGCCGGTGCCGACCAATTGCTGAGTGACGACGCGCTGGCCGGTCTGTCCAATCCGCGTACGATCGACTATGCAGGACTCGAACGCTCATCGGGCGTACGCCGCGACGACTCCCGTAGTGACGTTTTCTTTGTCGGATGTATCTATTACCACATGCTCACGGGCATTGCCCCGCTGACGGAAACCCGCGATCGGTCCCAGCGGTTGAGAAAAAGTCGGTTTCAGGATATTCCGCCGATCTTAGAATCGGCCAGCGACATTCCGCTGGCCACTGCGATGATCGTCAACAAAGCGATCGAGTTTAATCCCGAACGCCGCTATCAAACGCCGGCCGAGATGGTCGTGGATCTGATGAACGCGGTCCGCCGTCTTGATCGCCAAGGTGGAACGAAAGGCGGCACGACCGATCGAGCGGCTGCCGACGCCGAAGGTTTGGATGAAAACGGCCAGCCCCGCACGCTGCTGATCGTGGAATCGGACATGGAGATGCAAAACACGTTTCGCGACGGCTTGAAGCGCAAAGGGTACCGTGTGCTGATGACCAACGATCCAGAGCGCGCCATCGGCCGCTTCGAGGACGATCCGAACGTCGCCGATCTTGTGCTTTTTAGCACCTTCACGTTGGGCCAGACGGCGCTCGAAGGATTCAATCGATTCGGTCAGAATGCGAAGACCAAGAAGATTCCAGCGATCCTACTGCTGCACGAAGCGCACGGCGATTGGACGTCACAAGCCGAAGTTGCCGGTCACCGCACCATCGCCCAATCGCCCATCAAACTCCGTGAACTCCGCGCCATGGCCTTGAAACTCTTGAAATCCGCCAAGTAGTGTTACCTACATCACCCACGCTCCTTACGCCCGCGTCTCGCCATCAGAAGCAATCGTGAAATGTTCTAGGGCAGATTACGAAATAGCGTGGTCGCGTTCATTATGTTTTGGTCGGGGAAATCGAGCAATCGCTGACCTCATGTCCGTGCGACTCGCACCAAACCGACTCCCATCCGCCCGTTTTCTCACTGCGGACGACCGCCTCGATCACTTTCAAATTGGCCACGCCATCTTCTATCGGTGTGGGTACCGGTGTGTTCTCCAGAATCGCTTGCGAGAACAGTTCGCCTTGAATACCGTAATGATCACAGATGTCAAACTCGACTTCATCCAGGCCATTCTCTGTCTCGTGCCAAAGACGACACGGTCGATCGGTGGGGGCGTTAAACGGTATTTCGATCTCCACTCGACCTGTCGTGCCAAAGATGTGAACCGATTGATATCTCTGAATACGTGTGCCACAGGTAAATGTGGACGTGCCGCTGCCGAACTTCATAACCGCCGACACCAATTCGTCGACCCCTAAATTCGCGTCACAACGTACCGTGCCAAAAACGCGATCTGGTTCTGCTTCGAAAAGGAACCGTGAGAGTGATATGGCATAGCAGCCGATGTCCAACAACCCTCCGCCACCGTACTCGGGTCGATTGCGAACGTTGTCGGGATCATCAAGGCAGTATGAAAAAAATGTTTGAATGGTATCGAGCGTACCGATCCCGCCTTCACGCACCAGTTGCCGCGCCCGCTGCCACTGTGGATGATGCCGGTACATGAAAGCTTCCATGAGTTTCAAGTGCGGATATTTTTTGCCAGCTTCGACCAACAGCTGAGCCTCTTTTGAGGATAGACCGAGCGGCTTTTCGCAAAGCACGTGCTTTCCGGCTTCTAATACCTTGATCGAAAGCGGCACGTGAAGGTGGTTCGGAAGGGGTATGTAGACCGCGTCGATGTCGGCATCGGCGAGTAGCTGTTCATACGATCCGTACGCCTTCGGAATGGCGAGTTGTGACGCGGCGGCCTGGGCTCTCTGCACATCGCGCGAAGCGATTGCCGCAATCTCGATATGCCGATTGTACGGCGGCTTCCTCATGCCGGGCACGACATGTTCCAGCGCGATCTTGGCGGTTCCCAAAATACCCCAGCGTACATTTTCAGTCATATTCT
>CAUYYY010000126.1:0-6375 GCA_963577165.1 Planctomycetota bacterium
TCGGGAATCCCGGGATTATCGTTTGTTTGACAACTCCCCCAGGCTTTTCGCAGTCTTCCACGCCCTTCATCGCCTCCTGATACCAAGACATCCCCCATACGCCCTTAATAGCTTGGCCACATAAATCCAACTCTCTCAACCGACGCCAAATCGTCGAACGGCCAAAACCGCCCAACGAAAAAACGCCCATCTCCAGAACCGAATCGAACAAGCTACGGCCAGATACTTTGGTTGCTGCATTACGGCAACCTGCATTGCTGGCCAAAAAGTAACGATTGATCTGATTTCGGTATTCACTCTCATGGAACGAACAACGCGGTGGCCACAGTCAAACAAAGACCGCAGCCCAGCGCCGACGCACAACGGGTGACACCAAAATAAGACGCAAGGAAATCATAAGGAACAAAAAACTCGATCGCGCCAAAAACACAAGGCACGATCCAGCACATTCTTTATGAAGATGCCACTCTTGCATTCAAACCAAATTGTCAAAGAACAACAGCACGAATCTTTGCCTCATCGGCCCTTTGCCTTATCAGCGCTGAAACGCACCCACAGTCCAGAGGACTGTCTGCCCCAATGGACAGGGGCCAGGGCCGGCTCAAATGGCTTGCCCCAGCCCCAGTTCATCGGGCTGCTAGCTCATCGGGTTGCCTGAGCCATGCCGAGGCAGCGGGCTCAGTCGGAACCATAAATGTACCGCTGGTCACGGTTTCTGTCAAAGGGGGTTTGGGGACTTTTCAATTTTTATGCGTTATTTTTTGCAGTCCGTACTTTCAAAAAACATAGCGACGTTAGGCGATCACGGTAATGTGCGATGGCCCAAGACTAGCGGATTCCGAGCAGGCTTTTTTTCACACCGCTAGTCATGGGCCATCGCAAAGGATCATCCTGAAGACCACAGCGCCTGCGGACCATCGGAAACCGGGCCAAATCCCCCTTTCCTCGTTCTCAATAGATTCTATAATAGCGAATTCGCCACTCAGATCTACTCTACACAGAGACAAGGGACTGCCGTTCTTATCTGAGTGCCCCATTTTATTCACACGGGTCATCCGAGACGCTGAGGTTGCCATGCCGAAACAGAAGACTCACAAAGGCACAAAGAAGCGTTTTCGTCTGACTGCTTCGGGCAAGGCCAAGCATCGCCAATCTGGGACGAGCCATTTGGCGGGCCGGATGAGCCAAAAGCGGAAGCGTAATTTGCGTGGTACGAGTGCCGTCGACGAGACGGCGGCCAAGAAGATCCGCGGTGCCCTGTGCGGCAACAGCTACTAGTGCGAGTCGCACGGACATGAGGCCAGCGACTGCTCGTTTTTGCCGATGAAAACATAGTGAATGCGGCCTCGATATTTCGTTTTCTGCCGTAATATAAACCACGACGTCGGGCAACAAGAACGCTTCGTGCATGTCATGCACCAAGGGCCTGGGCGTCAGATACGCGGAGGGTAAGTTCCGGTGAGGACCACCAAAGGTGCCGCTCGCAACAAAGCGAAGCGGCGATTATTTCGCAAGACCAAGGGTTTTGTGGGCGGTCGCGGCAGTCTGTTGCGCACGGCCAAGGAGACCCTCGTCCGCAGTGAGGCCAATGCCTTTCGTGACCGCAAGGTGCGCAAGCGAGATTTTCGCCGCCTGTGGATCATTCGCATCAACGCGGCCGTGCGCGATCGCGGGCTCCGCTACAGCGAGTTTATTCACGGACTGGCCAAAGCTCAAATCCAACTGGACCGCAAGTCGCTGTCTGAATTAGCGATTCACGATCCGGATGCCTTTGACGTTGTCGTCGCCGAGGTGAAACAGGTCCTGGCCGCATAACGTTTGGTCCGTTGAGCGATGCGGAGCGTCACCGTTGCTCGCAAGTGCGTCGTTTCTGAATTGGGCTTTCTGGCCCAGGGATGCTGCCTGCCGTGGCTCTTGCCGATTTTCTAGCCAGTTTGGACGAGATATCCGCTTCCGCCCGGCAGAGTTTTAACGCCGCGCCGGATGCCGATTCGGTCGAGGCGGCGCGCATCGAATGGCTCGGCGCCAAGGGCGGACGCCTGCGAACCGTGCAAAAGATGCTCGGCCAGGTCGACAAAGCCGATAAGCCGGCGGCCGGTAAGCGTTTCAACGAAGTCAAAGCCGAAGTCGAAGCGGCACTTGCGAGCGCCCAACAACGGGTCGCCGCCGACCGTAGCGCCCCGGACCAGACCGTCGCGATCGACCCAACCGTGCCTGGCCAGCCACTAACGATCGGACATCTGCATCCGATCACGCAGACGATTGAGCACATGAAAGAGATCTTGGGCCGGCTCGGATTCACGTCGGTCGAGGGACCCGAGATTGAAGACGTTTGGCACAATTTCGAAGCGCTCAACATTCCGCTATCGCATCCGGCTCGCGATCCGCTTGACAATTTTTACCTCAGCACAGCCGAGAAGACCGGGCCACAGCAGACCGGCTCGTCGAGCGACGGCAGCCCGCTGTTGTTGCGAAGCCAAACCAGCACAGTACAAATCCGCGTGATGGAAAACAGGCCGCCCCCGGTGCGAATTATTTCGCTCGGACGTGTCTATCGGCCCGACACGGCCGACGCCACGCACTATCCGATGTTCCATCAGATCGAGGGCTTGCTGATCGATCGCCAGGTCACCATGGCCGATCTGAAGAGCGTCTTACGGTTGTTCTGCGAGAGTTATTTCGGCGGCGATGTGCATATCCGGTTCCGACCTTCCTTCTTCCCGTTCACCGAACCGAGCGTCGAAGTCGACATGAACTGGCAGGAGGGCTGGATGGAGATGGGCGGGGCGGGCATGGTCGATCCGAATGTGCTCCGCGCGGTAGGCTATGATCCCGAGGAGGTTACCGGTTTTGCGTTCGGCCTGGGCGTCGAACGCATCTGCATGCGTCAACACGGCATCACCGACATCCGAGCGTTGTACGAAAACGACGTCCAGTTTTTACACCAGTTTTAAGGGAGTCGAAAAGTTGAAAAGTCGAAGAGTCCAAAAGGCAAAGGACGCTGCCCGACTCTTCTCTTTGACTTTTTGACTTTCCCTCCCATGATCATCTCCTGGAATTGGCTGAAAGAATACGTCGCACTCGACATGCCGGTCGAGCAGGTAGAGATGCGCCTGATGATGGCCGGGCTAAATCACGAGGGAACGGAGCGCGTCGGTGACGATCTGGCCATCGATCTGGAAGTCACCAGCAATCGGCCCGACTGCCTCGGCCATCTCGGCGTGGCCCGAGAGGTTGCGGTGCTCTGGGATCAAGATTTGCGGATACCGGCGGCCTCGGTCGCCTCGGGCAAAACGCCTGTCGACAAACTGACGAGCGTGACCGTCGAATGTCCTCAGCTTTGTCGATGCTATACGGCGCGAGTGATTCAAGGCGTGAATATTGGCCCCAGTCCGGATTGGCTGGTCGACCGGTTGCGAACGCTCGGCTTCGCGGCAATCAACAATATCGTCGACATCTCGAACTATGTAATGATGGAGTGCGGCCAGCCGCTGCACACGTTCGATTTCGCCAAGCTCAAAGGCAGAAAGATTATTGTCCGGGAAGCAACACCGGGCGAGACGTTCGAGGCCATCGATCATAAGACGTATAAACTTGAACCGGGCATGTGTGTGATCGCCGATGCGGAGAAACCCGTGGCGCTCGGCGGCGTGATGGGCGGCGCCTATTCCGAAGTTTCCGACGCCACGACCGATCTGCTCATCGAGGCGGCCGACTTCGATCAACTGTCGGTCCGCACGACCGCCCGCCGACTCGGCTTGCACAGCCCGTCCTCGTATCGCTTCGAGCGGGACGTCGACCGTGAAAACATCGATTGGGCCAGCCGCCGCTGTTGTGAACTAATTTTTGAATTCGCCGGCGGCGAACTCGCCTCGGGCGTCGTCGCCGTTGGTGACATGCACGAGCGCCGCCAGAGCGTCGTACTCCGACTTAGCCAGCTCAAGCGAATCCTGGGTATCGAAGTGTCTGCAGATGTCGTGAGGCGAATCTTGACCAGTCTCGGCATGGAAGAACAACGGGCAACCGACAACGAAGTCGAAGTGCTGCCGCCCAGTTGGCGGCGCGATTTGACGCGCGAAATCGACTTGGTCGAAGAGGTCGCACGGATCCACGGCTACGACAAGATCCCCGAAGATACCCGGGTGCCAATGTCGCCTTCGACACGCAACCGGGACGATCTGGTTTTGGATCGAGTGCGGCACGTAATGACCGCTGCCGGATTTGACGAAGCGGTCACGATTAGCGCCACGGACGTCGAGACGGCCGCCGTGTTCAGCCCGTGGACCGATGCCGAGCCGCTGCAATGCGGAACGCCCATCCTTCGACGTGCCGACCGATTGCGGCGCAGCTTGGTGCCGAGCCTGCTGTCGGCTCGCCGCACCAACGAGACGCTGGCCAATGAGACCATCGAATTGTTTGAAATCGCCAAAGTCTATCTGCCCCTTACCGGACAACCCATAACCGACAAGCCCGACGCCGGCCCTCTGCCCGACGAGCAACTAATGTTGGCCCTGACCAGCGGCCGCGACTTTTTCGCCGTCAAGGGAGTTATCGAAGCGATCATCCGCTCGCTCGATCCCCGATTGGTGCTCGAAGCGGTCGATACGCGACACGATCTGCTCGACCCGGCCTGCTGCTGCAAACTTCAACTCGCTGGACAAACGCTCGGGTTTCTCGGAGCGGTCTGCGCCGCGGGGCTCGATCGTTTTGACCTGCGAGGTTCGACAACCATCGCCGAGATTCGCCTGTCGAATCTGATCGAAGCGGCCGAACTCATTCTGCAAAATGTTGATCGATCGCCCTACCCGGCCGTGAGTCGAGATCTGAACATCGTGCTGGACGAATCGATCCGCTGGGCCGAGGTAGCGGCCGTTGTCCAGGCATGTGGTGAGGACCTTCTGGAGCGAATCGATTACCAGGACACCTACCGCGACGACGCCCGGCTGGGCAAGGGCAAGAAGAGCCTGCTGTTTAGCATCCTCTTGCGTTCACGGACCGGCACACTCAAGCGCGAGGAAGCCGACGCGCTTCGCGACACGATCGTGGCACGCCTCGGCAAAAAACTCGGCGGCCAACTGCGGGCGTAGGACAACGCCGAACGTAAGCGAGCGGAATCGCCCCTTGTCGGGCGGTGCGTCTGGACCGTTCGGACCGACGATGGCTCTCTATCGCTGGCACAAGGCCGGTGGTGACACTTCTCCTACCCACGCCGTCGCTGTCGAATCGCGATGCCCACTAGAAGGACAACTGCGAGTGAAAACGTCGTCGGCTCGGGCACCGCGTTGGCACTTGCCGAACCAGGGAGCGGACCCGCCAGGTCACCCAGGTCGAACGTGCCATCCTGGCTCAGGTCGCCATTGAGGTTCGGGTCCACGGGAAACATGTGTGCGTCGTAGGCAGTTGGGTTAACCAACGCTTCGATAAACAGCGGCAGATCGGTCAGATTCGCCGCTCCGTCGCCGTTCATCTCTCCCAGGACAACCGTCGGCCCCGGCGTCGCCAGATAGACCTCGTTGGCGGGGGAAAGAAGTGCGCTGCCATCCCAGACAACGCTATCGCCCGAGATCTGTACATGCTCCTCTAAAAGGCTATTGTTGGTAATCTGGGTGGTCGTATTACCATCGTAGAGATAGACCTCGAAGCCGCCCGGGTTGCTCTCCCAAACAACTTTGTTGCCCGAGACTTGGGGCCTATAATCAGGGTAGCTATTGTTGGTGAGTTGGGTAGTTGTCACACCATTGTAGAGATAAATCTAGGTGTCGTTGCCGTCCCAGCCCTCCCAGACAATGTTGTTGCCCGAGATCTGGGGAAAGTCCTCGTACACGCTATTGTTGGTGAGCCTGGGTAACCGTCACGCCATTATAGAGGAAGATCTCTTTGTCGCCGGCGTTGGTCGCTTGCCAGACAACGTTGTTGCCCGAGATCTGGGGACCGCCGTCCGTAAAGGTGTTATCGGTGAGCCGGGTGATTTGATAGGTCACCGCCTGGGCGCAGTGGCAAGATATGAGTGCCACGTAAACGGCCAGCAGTGGAATTAATGTTGTGTATCGGGTCGTCACTTTCCTGTCCTTTCGAACATCGACATCAACGAAAAAAACCGCTATCCATCTACGCCATAGGTGGGCCGGCAGCGGCTCGTCGCGTCGTTCGAATTGTGGTCCGCACTGCTTAGCACCTAAGGACGGTACGGGACACCACAACCGTAAAAACTAAACTCCTCCAGAGCGGCTGTCAATTGTTTTGGTGAAACCCTCTCTGAAATTGCCGCCGTGGAACGGCCTTGTTGACTAACTCCACTCGAACTGCGGCAGCCCGAGGTGGGTGAAACGGTTAAGGATTTTGCTGCGTAGCCGAGATTCGGCTCGCTGGTTTTCC
>CAUYYY010000127.1:0-6369 GCA_963577165.1 Planctomycetota bacterium
AACGAGTGTGTCAACCGGTGCCGGCCTTGCCGTCGACCGACGGCATCTCGCGCCTTCGCCGGCGGTCGCACCGAGACACGTCACAACAGCCATCCAGGGAGCAGAACACGCGATTGAATCGCCAACCGATCCGGTGATGCGGGTGCGCGGCTTAAAGAAAAGTTACCGGCGAGGCGTCCACGAAATTCCGGTACTCGGCGGTGTCGACCTCGAAATCGGATCAGGCGAATTCCTCTCGATCGTCGGTCAGAGCGGCTGTGGCAAGAGCACGCTGCTGCATCTGTTGGGTACGCTCGACAAGCCGGACGAGGGCGAAATCCATTTCGAAGGACATCGCATCGACAATCTTGACCCGGCCGGCTGCGACGTCTTGCGTAACAAACACTTTGGCATGATCTTTCAGTTCTATCATCTGCTGCCGGAACTCAACGCGCTGCAAAACGTACTCACGCCGTTGATGATTAGCAACGGATTGATTTCCTATCGGCGCCATCGTCGTCGGTTTCGGCGGCGGGCAATGGAACTACTGGAAATGGTCGGCCTCTCGCACCGGCTGCGCCACAAGCCTCGCGAGCTGTCGGGCGGCGAAATGCAGCGAGCTGCCATTGCCCGCGCTCTGATCGCAAATCCACGTGTGCTGTTGGCCGACGAACCGACCGGAAACCTTGATAAGACGACCGGCGACGAAATCATACGCATCCTGCGCCGCTTGAATCGTGAACAAAATCTAACTATAGTCATGGTGACTCACGATGCGGCCATCGCCGATTCGGCCGACCGCCAGGTCTGTCTTGTCGAAGGGCATGTCGTGGAGCGTTAGTCGACATCCGACCCGTTCGAGTCGGGACATGGCCGGCGGCTCGGCAGTTTTCGTTGGGACACGGGCCGATGTTTTCACTAAGTATCGCTCAAAACCGATAGCCGTATGGACCATGATCGGCCCTTCAGGCCACGATGGCTAGGTTCTATTGTGTGGAACGAAAAACACATGTAAGTCCACGACTAGCTACTTGAATAAATGACGCCTAACTAACTTGTGGGTGCGACTCGCTTTAGCCTTAACCAAACAGCTTATTCGCCAAAATGCCCGTTCAGGTCTACATCAACGGCACGTTCTACGATCAGGCAGATGCGAAGGTTAGCGTCTTCGATCATGGCCTGCTTTATGGCGACGGAGTGTTCGAAGGCCTGCGTAGCTACGGCGGCAAAGTCTTCCGGCTCGACGAGCATATCAACCGATTGTGGGATTCCGCTCGGGCTATTCTGCTCGAGATTCCCATGTCGCGAGAGGAGATGGCCCAGGCGATCAACGACTCGTTGGCAAAGAACAGTATTCAAGACAGCTATATCCGCACGATTGTCACACGCGGTGCCGGAATACTTGGCCTCGATCCGAACAAGACTAGTGATCCGCAGGTCATCATTATCGCCGACAGCATCACGCTCTATCCCGACGAGTTTTACGAACATGGCCTGGAGATCATTACGGTTAGCGTCGTTCGCAATCACCCCGAGGCACTCAATCCCCGCATCAAATCGCTCAATTACTTGAACAACATTCTTGCCAAAATCGAAGGGCTTCGGGCCGGCTGTGTCGAAGCGCTGATGCTCAACCACAAGGGCGAAGTGGCTGAGTGTACGTGCGACAATATCTTCCTTGTGCATGACGGCGTTCTGATCACGCCCTCGGTCGATGTCGGGATTCTCGAAGGCATTACCCGCGATGCGGTGATTGAGCTGGCCCAAAAGGCCGGGATCGAAGTCCGCCAGCATCCGCTTTTCAAGCACGATGTCTACACGGCCGACGAGTGTTTTCTGACCGGCACGGCCGCCGAGGTCGTGCCGGTTGTCAAAGTCGACAGCCGAAAAATCGGTGACGGAAAGCCAGGACCGATGACCCGCGATCTCAAAGATCGCTTCCATTTGCTGGCGCGAACGTAGATTCGCCCTAGCGCCGATACTGGTCAAACTTAACCAGGCGAAAGTTGACCAATTCCTGGTCGACTCGGTTGATTCTCTCGCGGTCCTGTTGCGAAAGCCGCCAACGGATTTCGTGCTTTGCACGCATGACAACCTCTTGAGGGCGCTCCGGTCGATGGGCGGCGATCGTGATGGTCACTTCCTCGGGCAGCACAGAGTGACGGGCTATCGATTCGCTGACGACGAGCCATGGAAACGGCGGCGTACTGCGGCCATTCAAAAAAACGTGAAGCTGTTTGCTCCAGTCCGCATATCGACGATATGCTCGAAGACGGTCTCCGTCCTTGGCAGACACGGTTTTCAACCGATAGGTGAGCACTTTGCTCGATAGCACAAGCTCACCGTGCTTGCCCGACGGATCGACTTGAAATGTCTCGTCAAATGAGGGCTGGGCAGCGAATTGAAGCAGTGGGTCGCCCTGCTCTTTGGCCCACGTTTTAACGCCGGCCATAAAGCGGGCAATGTGCTGCGTGGATATTTCACTTCGCAGTTTCCGCTGGGTGTCTAATACGATAAATCTGCCTGATCCGTCCGCTGCGTTGTTCTTGAAAACGCGCACCTCGGCCGGCTCACTCAGAAAGTCATAAACCAGCCCTTTGTGAAAAAGAGTCTCCTTCCTGCTGACGGGCTCCGCCGCATCGCCTTCATCGATCCCTTCATAGATCTTCGTCTCGATGCGAAAATCCTGAGCCGCTGAGATGTCCACCATGGTCTCGGTCGCCACGATCGAGAATACCACCATGCCGATAAGTCGCATTATTCCGCGCGCGTGTCGCATTTTCGGCCAGCTCCTGAATTAATTTACGAGCGATTGCGAGCGATATCAAACTCGCCAAAAGATGAGGGCAGGCTGGAAGGTAACGTAAGTCGCGCAACCCGTAAAGCCGAAAATCGAACATGTTCCGGCCGCCAGCAAATATTACGCTTTGACAGGAACCTTTCGACATTGGATACTGAACGGCTTTGCCTCGTCAGCCCTCAATAGCGAAACCGCCACAGCGGCCGTCATCCCCCTGGCCTCATGATCCGATGATAAACGTGCTTTATCTTCCTGAGCTTCGCGAAATGCTCGCCGAGAACAACACGGTTGGGCTGCGCGAGTTTTGCGGTGCGCTGCACCCGGCTCGTACCGCCGAGTTCATGGATGGACTTAGCCCGGCGGATGCTTGGCGCGTGCTTCGCTGTGCCGACCTTGTGACCCGAACCGAAGTCTACGGTTTTTTTGATCTCGAAAAGCAGATCGCCATAGTCGAAACCAGCGACCGCGCGGAGATCGGCCGATTGATTGCCGATCTTCCGCCCGATGACCGGGTCGATTTGCTTCGTGAAGTCGAGCCGACCGTTGTCGAAGAGCTAATGGCCCTGGTGCCGCTAGAAGAGCGTCGCGACATTCAGTGTCTCGGTTCCTACGCGGAGGAGACGGCCGGCGGTCTGATGACCACCGAGTTTGCCAGCTTGCCCGAAACGCTTAACGCGTGCGAAGCGTTAGAGGAACTTGGCCGTCAGGCGGAGAACCTGGAAACGATCTACTATATCTACATCGTCGATGATGAAGAGCATCTGCGAGGCACGGTGTCGGCGCGTCAGTTAGTGTCCCATTTGAGCAAACCCGATGTGACGATCGGCCAATTCATGGAACGTGACCTTGTCACGGTCCATGACAACGACGATCAAGAAGCTGTCGCCGATCGCGTGGCACGTTACGACCTGCTCGCCATTCCGGTTGTCGATCATGAACACCACATTCTTGGCATCATTACGCACGACGACGTCATCGATATTGTGCGCGAGGAAGCGGTCGAAGACGCTCTGCGAATCGCCGCCGTCGAACCGTTTGAGGCCGGCTACCTCGACACTCACCTTATGACATTAACGTGGCACCGTGCCATCTGGCTCGTCATCCTTTGTGTCGGCGCGGTACTGACGGCATTTGCACTTGAGTCCTACGACGAAGAATTGCACACGGTCAAATGGCTCATATTATTTTTACCACTTGTCATTTCTTGCGGAGGCAATGTCGGCAATCAATCGGCCACACTCATTATTACCAGCCTGACGTCCGGAAACATCACGCTCGGCGATTGGTGGCGCGTTGTTTGGCGCGAATTGTTAATGGGGATTTGCCTGGGCGGCCTCCTGGCCTTGATCGGGTATGCGGCAGCCTACGTTTTGATTGACGGCTTCGTTTGGTTCGATGCGATCGTGCTGCCGATTACGCTGCTGGCCGTTGTCGTTTGCGGCGCATTGCTCGGCGCACTGCTTCCCCTGCTATTTCGACGCCTCGGACTCGATCCCGCCATGATGAGCAGCCCGTTTATCGCAGGCATCATCGATATTGTTGGGATCATCATCTACATGACGGTAGCGCGGGCCGTGCTGCCTCAGCTTCTGTCGTAAGCCGGGCCCTCGCACGCCAGCTTGATCGCAATTGGACGCACTCCGGCTGCTGCGTCACGAAGAGTTCCGAAGCTCCTTCGTCAGCAGCCGGGGTGCTGAAATCGAAGGCTCGCTCGTCGGCTTGAAGGACGACGGCCTCATACGTCCAGGACGGGATGGCCGACGTACATTTGCAACATTTGGCTCTGCACCTTGATGGCACGAATCAGGATCCAGATCTGCTCCTGGCGGAATTCGGTCGGATCGCTGTTGGCCAATTCGGCCAGCTCCTCGGTCATGGCCGTATGCTGGTCGGTTGCCGCCTGCATGCGTAGGCCCATTTCTTGCCAAGCGTTTGTCAAAAACGCCTCGTCAGAAAGCCCATCCAGCTTCTCAACCGAGTTGGTCAGCAGAAGGCAAAGCCGAGCAACGTCTTCCAGTGTCGCGTCGGGCTGAATCCGCTCTATCGCCCTAGCTAGGTCTTGACACCTCATTGCTGCTTCTCCACTTCTCCAGGCGGCGAAATCTTACAGACGTCTAGCGGCCGATTGGGATCAAAAGAATCGCTTTTGAGGAGAAAGGTCGCTTCCGCGCGTGACTGTTCCGGGCGGCACGTCTCTGTGCTAAAAGTCTAGCTTACTTTCAACACGAACACCGGAAGCCGGAACCCCTGTCACCGACATATGTTAGGACGTGTTTTCTGAGGCCACAGGCGGAAGCCAACGGTTATACCGTCGTGATAACCGGTCCATCTGATAAGACGTGAACCGGTCGCAGGGTGGGCCGAGTTCCGCGAGGCCCACGCGAGATTCAACGCCATGTGCCCAGCGTGGCTTCTTTGACGATCGAATGACCGTCGCGGAGAATCTGTAGCCGCACCTTTTCGCCGGGTTGACACACTGCAATCATCGCTGTTAGCCCCTTAAAATTGCCAACCGGTTTCTCATTGAAGGCTGTGATGATATCATCCTTGCGAAGGCCGGCGGCGCTGGCCGCACTTTTCGGTTGAACCGTCAAAATCTCTGCGCGCTGGGCATGATCGTGACAGGATATCCCCAACTGGGCCCGGCTCCGCACTTCAACGGCGACATGCGGGAGCCGCTTACGTAATTTGGCCACGCCTTCGGTTGTCACGGCGGCTCCGTAGAGTTCGATACGCCGCAGCGATGGCAGACCATGTAGCGCATCAATGCCGGCGTCCGTTACGGTATCGGTAAAAATGCTCAACTGCGCCAACCAGTAAAGGTCCTTAACGTGCCTCATGCCGTCATCGCCGCCCTTCCACGCGTCGCTGAGTTTCAAGGGGAGATGTTGACCGCGAACATTCACGACGTTTCCGGTTTTGAACTCTCCACCCAGTTTTCGGATTGCCACACGGGCACGCGACGCACGCATTTCGACGAGCAACGACGCGGCGGCGGCGCTTTCCGCAGGCCGGTTTCGTAATGCGGCGACCCGCTCGAGTGCTGCGAAAGCTAAATCTTTGTCGCCGTGCTCACAATACATTAACAACACGCGAATCGCCCGGGTTGCCGCTTCGAGCTTGTCGCCATCGGCCGCGGTGGCGAGCATTTCGAACGCTGGAATACCGACTTGGCTGAGTTTCGTCGTCGCCCTTTCACGCACCAGGAATCGATCACTATCCAGATTGGCGATCCATGCACGGATATCTGCTTCCTGTGGCGTCTCCGCCGCCTCGCCGTCAGCCGCAAGATCGTCGGCTGCAACATCGTCGGCAATAAGCCAACCGGCCATCGGCAAAAACAGACAAGTTGCCAGAAGGATCGTTCGTGGAATGGGCATATCGTGCTGGCGCAATCATCACCAAAAGGCAGGACTCGATTTTAAGGAGCCACGGATAAAACGGATAAAAAAGAAATGACAAATAGCAAAATACAAATCACAAACAAACTCCAATAAGCCGGGATTTCCCATTTGGAATTGCCTGAAACCGCTCCAGGCTCGGAACGTTGCCTATTCCTAGAAAGGTCCGATATTGCGATAGTCTAACCC
>CAUYYY010000128.1:0-6338 GCA_963577165.1 Planctomycetota bacterium
ATCAGCTTCGCAACAAGAAGGAGAAGCTCGCGCAGCTCGAAGAGGAGTCGCAGCGGCTCAAGAACGAGCTGGCTGCCGAGGAAGCCGCCTATCGGCAACAACTGCAAAAGCTGGAAACGCGGCGAGTCGATATGGAGGCCGATAGCCGGCGATTGGACGCCGAACTGGCCGAACGCGGACAGCAACTTCGCGAACTCACGAAGTCGGTCGACGAAGTTCAAAAGAACCTGGCGAGCGTCGACCAGCAGGTGCAACAGCTTCGCGCGGAGATTCAGCAGGCCCAGCAGAAGCGAGACAACGAGTTCAAAAATGTTGTGGTCGAGAGTGAAGCGGTGTACGAAATGGTCGGTCAGATCGAACGCCTCGAAGAGCGCCGCCGCCAGCTCGCCCGCCAGTTGGCTCATATCAAAGAGAAGCTCAACGAAAACGACATCGATCCACACGCGCCGGTCGAGGGCACCGGTCCACGACTTGAGGGGCAAGTCACTCAGGTCAGCGGCGACGGTTTAATCCAGATTTCGATCGGAGCCGACCGTGGCTTGCGGATCGGACAGACCGTCGAGATTTATCGCGGAAACACCCGTTATCTTGGGCGGGCTGAGGTTTTGCGGACCGATCCGGATCAGGCGGTCGCCAAAATCCTGCCCAAATTCAATCGAGGACCTATCCGAAAGGGCGATCGTGTCGCAACCAAACTCAAAATCAGCTAGCACCGGCCGAGGGATGTTTGTCCGTAAGGCCGAAGCCGATGTTTACACGGTGATGTTGGTCTTGTCGCTCGTGGCGCTTATACTCGGGTCGGTTATGCTGGCGCTCGATGTCAAAGCGATCGATCCGAGCGTGAAAGTATTCTTCGGCCTGTTTTAGTGCGAGTCGCACGGACATGAGGACAACGGTTGCGTGTTTTTCCGACGTTTATGCAATGAAAGCCGTCACGTTATTCTGTAACCTTCTCTAATGCGAGAGCACGGATGCTCCATCGACTGCTCGGTGCGGACCTGGCCATCGACCTGGGAACCGCCAATACCGTGATCAGTATGCGGGTCGAAGGTATTGTACTCGACGAGCCTTCGGTGGTTGCCGTTCAGCAAGGCACCAGCCGCGTTCTTTCGGGCGGCTGTGCCGTCGGCCATCTGGCCAAGCAGATGCTCGGCCGTACGCCCGAATCGATCCGAGTCGTGCGGCCCTTGCGCGACGGGGTGATCAACGATTTTCAGCTTTGCGAGGCGATGCTTCGCTATTTTCTCCGCAAGGCCCGGCGAAACGCCTGGGGCGGGATCGGTCGGGTGATCATCTCGGTGCCAGGCTGTATCACGCCGGTGGAAAGGCGAGCCGTCTACAACAGCGCGCAACGCGCCGGCGCCCGACGTGTCTTTCTCTTGCCCGAGGCGACCGCCGCGGCGATCGGATGCGGGCTGCCCATCACCGAACCGGTCGCCAGCATGGTCTGCGACATTGGCGGCGGCACGACCGAAGTGGCCGTGATGAGCTTGGGCGAAACGGTGGCCGACGAGAGCGTGCGTGTCGGTGGCGACGCGATGGACCGGGCGATCGTCGAATATGTGCGGCGCCATTACAGTCTGGTGATCGGCATCGCCAGCGCCGAACGGTTACGCATTGATATTGGCAGCGCCTACCCACTCGGCGACGAGCTGATCGATCAAGTCAGTGGCACCGATCAGATCAGCGGCCTTCCTCGCAAAGCGACGATTACCAGTGAAGAAGTACGCGAGGCACTGTCCGAACCGATCGAGGATATCATCGTGGCAATTAAGCGGACACTCGACGCATGTGGACCCGATCTGGCGGCCGATTTGGTCGACCACGGTTTAGTCCTGGCCGGTGGCGGGGCATTGTTGCGCGGCATCGATCGCTTGGTCGCCGAACAGATGGGTCTGCCGGTACGCGTCGCGCCCGATGCGCTCGCGGCCGTGGCCAAAGGAACGCAGATCTGCCTCGAACGGTTCTCGCAATGGCGTCCGGCACTACAATCGAGCGACGATGAAGTGTGAGGGAATGACGAAATCCGGCAACCGTTCACGGCTCAGCAGGCAACAGACTGACCCCGTTTTAAGGAGCCACGGATTGAAAGAAGAGAACCGCAGATGAACGCGGATAAACGCATATATTCGAGCAGAGCTTGGGAGTGAGGGAAGATTGATATCAAGCGTAGTAATCGGTAACAAGTTGTCCTCAGAAACTTCGGCCTTTATCTGCGTTGATCTGTGTCCATATGCGGTTCCCCTTAAATGTGTCCCGTGCCGTGGCATTACTTTTTGGAATATTTCTTTCTTATCCATGTTTAATCCGTGTTCCATCCGTGGCTAAGAAATATCTCCAATTGGTTACGAAACATTGAAACTCCCTCATGTCGCCGTCCGACGCGCATTTCGATTGGCAGGGCCGTTACGCCGGTGATGCGTCCACGGCGTCGATCGTCGATTCAAGGCGGCGGATGCGCCTGCTGTTGGCCGGGTTCGTGCTGCTGCTGGCGATCGTGATGGCTCGGTCGATTGCCCTGGAGGTGACTTACGGCGAGGCGGTTCGTGCTCAGGCCGCTCGGACGTTGCACCGCGACGTTCTGCTGCCGCCGGTCCGCGGTCGAATCATGGCCCAAGATGGAACTGTGCTGGCCGAAGATCGAGCGGTCATGCAGATCACGATGGCCTATCGGGCGCTGCAAAGTCTGCCCGAGCCCGCTTGGCTGCGACGCCAGGCTCGCTTCCAGAGTGGCACTGCTGGCCCGCCACGGCGGATCAGCGACTTGCCCAGCAGTGGTAAACCGGGCGGCGAGGCCGAAGCCGTCCGTGGCGAGTTGGACCGACTGCACGCCCGCCTGGCCAAGCTGGCCGGTGTCACTATCGAAGAGTGGAACGCGCGGCGGCGGCGGATCGAGCATCGCGTCGAACGGATCGCCCGATCGGTCAACGCACGCCATCATGGCCAGGTTTCGCGGCAGACGAATGCCGAAGACTCGACCGACGACCGTTCGTGGCTCGCGCGAGCCGGCCATTGGCTAAGCGAGGCCTTTCCGCCGCCCGAGTCGACCGCACGACAGACGATCATCGTCGCCGAAGAGATTCAACATCACATGATGGCGACCGACGTGTCGGCGGAATCGGTCGAGGCGATTCGCGATTTACTCGATCGCGATGACTTTGCGGGCCGGATCGTCAGTTTCGAGGAATCTACGCGCCGCGTCTATCCGCAAGGCGATACTGCAGCGCACGTCCTGGGCCATGTCGGCCGCCCAATCCAACTCGGCACGGCTGGCTCAGGTTGGGTCGGCCAATTGGGCGTCGAGCGGCAGTTCGAGGTGTTGCTACGTGGTCGGCCGGGCAGCGAGCGGCAACGGATCAGTCACGCTCGCACCGTTCTCGACTCGACCATCGTCCGCCCGGCGGAACATGGCCAAGATGTGCGGCTCACGTTGGACATCGCGTTGCAACGGGCGGCCGAGAGTTTGGTCGATAGCGCGCTGGCCCGTCGCCCCGACTCGAACACCGAGGACGAAACGTCGAACGGCACCACATCGAACGGCGGCGGGGCGCTTATCGTGCTCGACTGCCGAACGGGCGAAATTCGCGCGGCGGCCAGCGGCCCACGATTCGACCCGAACATTTTTACGCGGCGAGATTCGCACGCTATCTCCCAGGCACTCGACGCGGCCGATCACCCGATGCTCAATCGGGTCGTGCAGATGGCGATCCCGCCCGGCTCGGTGATGAAGACGATCGTGGCCATCGCCTTGCTGAAAGAAGGGACCGTGACGGCCGACCAGTCGTTTCACTGCCAGGGCTATCTGCACACGCCCGACCGGCAGCGGTGTGCCATCTATCGCCGCCACGGCATCGGGCACGAGGACCTGACGCTCGCCGGCGCGCTCGGCCGCAGTTGCAACGTCTACTTCTTCCACCACGCGCCGCGGATGGGAGGTCGGGCGTTGGGGACCTGGGCCGACCGGTTCGGCCTGGGCCGCACGACCGGCGTCGAGCTGCCGAGCGAAGCGGCCGGCCGGCTGCCGACGCCCGAGTGGACCGAGCAGCGGTTCGGCCGCTCTTGGCGCGACGGCGACACGCAATTGCTGGCGATCGGCCAAGGTTCGCTGACCACCACGCCGCTGCAAATTGCCCGAGCCACCGCGGCGATCGCCAACGGAGGCTTTCTCGTGCGACCACACATCATTGCAAACGACAAACAATTCGCGGCGACAAAAATCGTTGGCCTTCGCGACGAGACATTGCGCGTCGTGCGTCGCGGAATGCGTCAAGCGGTCAGCGACCCTGAGGGCACGGCCCACCGGAATTTGAACTTCGACGATTTACGAATCGCCGCCAAGACGGGCACGGCCCAAACGGGCAACGGACGAGCCGATCACGCTTGGCTCGTTGGCTACGTCCCGGCCGACGCGCCACGGTATGTGTTTGTCATCGCGCTCGAGTACGCCGGCAACGCCGACCAAGCCGCCGGCCCGGTCGCCCGTCGATTGCTCTGCCGGATGCAGGCACTGGGGTATTTGTAGGCCGGAACAAGCTCCGTGCAGTTCCGACAGGCTCGCTACCCGAAACCAATGAGAACCATTTTACCGCAAAAATCGGCGGTGTTACCCGATCTGCACTTTCTGAAAAAACGTAGATAACTGGTATCCACAAAAAAAGGCTCTTCCATCATGCTGCGGTTATCAAACAAGCCGCACAATGGAGGAGCCAAGGATGGCGAATTCGAAATGTCGTTGGGAATGTCCGGAACAGTGGTCGGAGTAGAACAAGTGGTTGGCGGCCGGGTTGTACGCTCGCAACCGCTGGCGGTTGCCGGTTTTGCTGACGGGCATATTGTTTGCCAGCGGCCGCCGCACGGTGACGACCTGGCTCCGTTCCGGACCCGGACTTCGTGGCGGCCTTGCCGAGACAGGTTGTACACATCTCGCCCGAGAACGAAGCGCTGTCAGTCCTGGACCCTCTGACGATTGTATCGCTCGATCAGGCCTACTAGCCATGGGGATTGTACCCCAGTAGACCCTCGTTCTACGCCGAAAATGGCCCGCGGGGGCTTGCTTGCAGGCCGGCCTTTGTGCCATATTTTACTATTCCCATGTACCCTGATTCTTTGGGGACCGGTGAAAATCGTCCGCTAGGATGCGGGCGAGCCGGCTGAATCGACCCTTTCAGTGGTTTACCGTTTCGGTGGCAGAGTTTCTATCGCGATATATGCCCTGGGAATTGGCCTGCACATTGGCCGCCTTGGTGCATGCTGCTCTGATCCTCAACGTGATCGCGGTCGGGGCATTGTTCTTCATCTGGCTTGAACGGAAGATTGCGGGCCGGATCCAAGACCGCCTGGGCCCGACCCGCGTGGGTGGCAAGTTCGGCTGGCTGCAAACGCTGGCCGACGGAATCAAGCTGCTGGGCAAAGAAGACTTGATGCCGGGCGGCGCCGATGGCTTTCTGTTCAAGATCGCGCCGTACATCAGTTTCTGTGCTTCGTTCGCTGCGTTCATCGCGCTGCCGTTCGCCGGCGGCGATATGCCGTTCGTGGCCCAACATCTGAACGTGGCGGTTTTCTTCGTGTTGGCGATACTCGGACTCGAGGTGTTCGGCGTGATATTGGCCGGCTATGCCTCGGCCTCAAAGTGGTCGCTGTTTGGCGCGATGCGCGAAGCGGCCCAGGTCATAAGTTACGAAGTCCCACTCGGACTCTGTGTGGTGGTGCCCGTGCTGATCGCCGGGACGATGGACTTGGTGACCATCGGCGACATGCAAAGCGGCCTGTTCACCAATTGGTTCATCTTTCACGATCCGTTTTGCTTCATCACGTTTTGGGTGATGTTTACCTGTGCCATGGCCAGCGTGAACCGCGCGCCGTTCGACTTGGCCGAGGCCGAAAGCGAACTGGTGGCCGGTTTCCACACCGAGTATTCCGGCTTGCGGTGGAGTTTTTTCTTCATGGCCGAGTACGGCTCGATGATCTTGGTGAGCATTCTGGCCTCGATCCTGTTTCTCGGTGGATGGCATGGTCCGTTTCCGATCGCCGAGTGGTCGGGGCTGACGACTTCCGAGATGTTCGGCGCGACCTATCTGGCCAACCTGTTGGGCATGACCAACGTGCTGATCAAGGCCACGGTGGGCGTCACGCTGATGATCTGGGTCCGTTGGACGTTTCCCCGATTGCGAATCGATCAGGTCATCACCACCTGCTGGAAATATTGCACACCGATCGTATGTTTTACGTTTCTGGGTGTGCTGTTTTGGACCTACCAAGGACTGCCGTCGCTGGGCGACGCGATGGGCACCAGCAAGCCGCTCTTCAGTGTGCATGAAGTGGGCAGCGTACACGAAGCA
>CAUYYY010000129.1:0-6329 GCA_963577165.1 Planctomycetota bacterium
AGGATAAAGTTGTTTTGGTCACCGGCGGGTCGGCCGGATTGGGCCGCGCATTGGCCAAAACATTCGGCCGCCACAGCGCCCGGGTCGTGATCGCTGCCCGCCGCGAGGGTCCGCTCAACGAAACGGTCGAGTCCATTGAATCACGTGGCGGTGCTTGCCAAGGGATTCTGGCCGACGTGACCTGTGACGAAGATGTTCAGCGGCTTATCCGCACGGTGATCGAAGAATATGGCCGCCTTGACGTGCTGGTGAACGCGGCCGGCCGATCTGCCCGCGGCGCGATCGCCGAAACGACGGTCAATGATTTTCAAGAACTGCTCGACCTCAACTTTCTGGCCACGGTGCGCTGCACTCGCGCCGCCCTGCCCCATTTACAAAAAACCAGCGGGCATGTCGTGAACATCGGTTCGCTCGCATCGAAGGTCGGCGTTCGATATCTCGGCGCCTATCCGGCCAGCAAGTTTGCTGTCGCCGCCTATTCGCAGCAGCTTCGGCTGGAACTTGCAACCCAGGGCGTCCACGTTCTGTTGGTCTGCCCCGGTCCCATCGCTCGGTCCGACGGCGGCGGTCGCTACCAACCAAAGGCCGATGGCCTGCCAGATAAGGCAGCTAAGCCCGGTGGCGGTGCACGTGTTCGGGCCCTCGATGCCGACTGGCTGGCCAAGCGAATCGTCACTGCCTGCGAGCGCCGCGATCGGGAACTGGTTGTGCCCGGCAAGGCGAGGCTTCTGTTTGCCTTGTCACAGCTCTCCCCGCGCCTCGGCGACTGGCTACTGAAGAAGTGGACGTAAAATGTTCATGAGGCGAGCGGCAAAACGACCTAGCAGCCGGGGTGCTTTCTAGAGGCAAATCATTTTGCTGCCGCCGCCTAACTCCTTGGCGGCTTGGTCTCTTTTCGCGATAATCTAGTTCGTACATGGTGTTACTTAATTCGTGTGCCTCAAATTGCGAGAATGAAACGTTATGACCACTGCCGCCTTTCCTAAAGTCGACAAGATTCGTTTCGAGGGACCGGAGAGCAAAAACCTGCTGGCCTTTCATCACTACGACGAAAACGAACTCGTCGAAGGCCGGCCAATGAAAGAACATCTGCGGCTGAGTGTCGTTTACTGGCACACGTTTCGTGGCACTGGCGGCGATCCGTTCGGTTCGCCCACGATGGTCCGTCCCTGGGACGACGGCAGCGACTCGGTCGAGAACGCGACAAACCGGGTACGCGTCGCTTTCGAGTTCTTCGAAAAACTGGGCGTACCGTTCTACGCCTTTCACGATCGCGACGTTGCACCCGAGGGCGCCACGCTGGCTGAAACGAACAAGAATCTTGATGCCGTTGCCAAAGTGCTGCAAGAAGAGCAGGAGCGGACCGGCATCAAATTGCTCTGGGGGACGGCTAATCTGTTCAGCCATCCGCGTTACATGCACGGCGCGGCGACCAGCCCGAACGCCAATGCGTTCGCGTTTGCAGCGGCCCAAGTCAAAAAGATGCTTGAAGTTACCAAGATGCTTGGCGGTGCTGGCTACACGTTCTGGGGCGGGCGCGAAGGCTATCAAAACCTTTGGAACACCGATCTCCATCGCGAGATGGATAACCTGGCCCGCTTCATGCACATGGCAGTCGACTACGCCAAAGAGATCGGCTTCACCGGTCAGTTCTACTTTGAACCGAAGCCGAAGGAGCCGACCAAACATCAGTACGATTACGACGCCGCGAATTGCATTAATTTTCTGCGGACCTATGGTCTCGAAGATCACATTAAGCTGAACCTCGAAACCAACCACGCGACGCTCGCCGGGCACACGATGCAGCACGAAATGGAATACGCCGCCAGCCAGGGATTTTTGGGCTCGATCGACGCCAACACGGGCGACTTGCTGCTCGGCTGGGACACGGATCAGTTTCCGACCGACATCTACCTGACCACGCAGTGCATGATCACGCTGCTCAAGTATGGCGGGCTAACAACCGGCGGTGTGAACTTCGACGCCAAGGTGCGCCGCGAAAGCTTCGAACCGGTCGATCTGTTCCACGCCCACGTCGGCGGCATAGACGCCTTCGCCCGTGGGCTGAAGATCGCAGCGGCGATCCGCACCGATGGCCGGCTCGAGGCGATTCTTCGCGACCGCTACGCCAGTTGGGACAGCGGGCTGGGCGGCGAGATCGAATCGGACCGCCACGATTTGAAGTCGCTCGAGCGCGTGATGCTCGATCGCGGCGAGGCCGCACCCAACCAAAGCGGCCGCCAGGAAATGATCGAGAATTTGATCAATACGTACGTTTGAAGGCACTGCCGGCGAGCCGCTGGGTTTACCCCAGCGCTTTTTCTCGCACATCAACGCATCCATTCCACACCCCATGCCCACGCCGCCGATCATTGAAATCCGTAACGTCCGCTACACGGCCAACGGGACCGCCGACGGCGTGACGATCATCGACGACGTCTCGTGGCGCATCGAGCCAGGCCAACACTGGGCGCTGCTCGGTCGCAACGGATCCGGCAAAACCACGCTGCTCAAGATCGCTTGCGGCTATACCTGGCCCAATCAAGGCGGCGAGGTGTTCCGTAACGGTATGAAGAATACCGACCTGCGCACGCTCCGTCGCAGCATCGGTTGGGTCACCTCGATCCTCAACGCCGAGATACCGCGAGGCGAACGGGCGCTCGATACGGTTGTCTCCGGCCGCTTCGCGCAGACGGGGCTGAAAGATCTCAACTGGCAGCGGCCCACGCCTAGCGATTACTCCGCCGCCGAGCAGTGCCTCGTAGAGCTCAACGCCGCCGGACTCAAAGACAAACGCTTTGGCATTCTCTCGCAGGGCGAGCAGCAGATGGTCCTGCTGGCCCGCGCTCGGATGGCGCGGCCGCTGCTGCTGGTGCTCGACGAACCGTGTGCCGGGCTCGACCCGGGCGCCCGCGAACAGTTCCTTGTCGGCGTCGAAGCGCTGGTCAGCGCCGCCCAATCGCCGAGCATCGTGATGGTCACGCACCACATCGAGGAAATCATGCCGTCGCTCACCCATGTGCTGGTCATGCAAGACGGCCGGGTGATCGACAACGGACCGACCGACCAGATTCTCAACCAAGCGCTGGTCGAGCAGCTCTACGACACGAAGCTCCGCGAGTTAGTGAAGCGCGACGGCCGCCACTGGCCTATTTGGTAACAGGGCCTGCGAGGGTTGTTCAACGGTGGACAGCGTAGGGTGCCGGAAGCTCCTTCCCCGGCACCCTGCTCTACACTCCCAACCGCACTTCCCTGCTTCGCAGCTCCGTCGCCAATGGCAATGCACCGGTAAACTGCACCGCCTCGAGCCCCGCCTGCCGGGCACCTGTGACATTTTCCATTAGATCGTCGATGAACAAAATTGACCCAGCCGGCACACCCGCGCGGTCGACGGCCGCTTTGTAAATCGTTGCGCTGGGCTTCATGGCCCGCACTTCGAAGCTCAATACGATCGTCTCGAACAGGTTCTCAAAAATTGAGAATTGTTTCCGGCAATGCTTCCAGTGGCTCGTACTGGTATTCGATAGCAAACCGAGCCGATATCCGTTTACTGCCAGACTCACAATGATCGGCAGCACCTCTGACTTGACCGAAAAAATATCACAGCCTGCGCGCTCGATGGCGTGGTCGTCTACCTGTGTGCCCGTTTGCTCGCAAAATAGATCGTAAAACTGTTGGCGGCTGATCTCGCCCGCCTCGTACTGATTCTGCAAACCGCTTTCAAACAGCACCTGCCACACCTGCTCTGCCGAAATGCCTGCCAGATCCGCCATTTGTTGGCAACCTTGCCAGTGGTCAAAATCCAACAGTACCTTGCCCAGGTCGAAGTAAATAAACTCGATGCTCATTCGGTGCTTTCTTGATATTACGTTTTGTAGTATACTGACAGGTATGGACGCCAATCGTCAAGCCATTACACCCGAGACTGAGCAGCGGCTGCTGCTGCATGGTGGGCCGTTGTCCGTTGACGGCCAGCAGGGAAAGTACATCGTGATGCGTGCGGATGTCTACGACGCGATGCTCGGTATCAGCGAAAACGAAGAAACCGAGACGCTTGCTTCGGTGCGTCGCGGCATCGCCGACTTGGAAGCCGGGCGGACACACGACATCGCCGAGGCATTCGACGCCCTCGAAGCTTGCCATGAGTCATAAGCTTCGCCTCACCGGCGAGGCTTTGCGGCAGATCGAGACGATTGGCGACTACATCGCTAAAGATTCTCCCGATAACGCACGCCGATGGCGTATCCGTATTCGACACCGGATCGAAACGTTGTCGAATTCTCCCGAGCGACACGGGGCTCGACGTCCTTTGGGACCCACCGAGATCGAAGGCATCGAGTGAGCGCTCAGAAGCTTAACATGCGGCGGTATTCTTCCATACGGTGATTGATGTCGGCCCGCTCGATGTTTTTCATCCGGTCGAGGCTAAAGTCCTCGACGTTGAAACTGGCGACCAGTGTGCCGTAAGCCAGGGCCGCCTTGAGTGTTTTCGGATCAAACTTGTTTTGTTCGGCCAGGTAGCCCATCATGCCGCCGGCAAAACTGTCGCCGGCGCCGGTCGGGTCGACGACGTCGGGCGTGGGGAAGGCGGGCATGACATAGGTCTCGTGCTCGCTGAAGAACATGGCGCCGTGTTCGCCCTTTTTGATGACGACGAAGTTGGGGCCCATCTGGCGAACTTTGTGGCCAGCACGGACCAGGTTTCCGTCGTCGGTGAGCAGCTTGGCCTCGGAGTCGTTGAGCACCAGCCCATCGATGCGTTGGAGGAGTTGCATCAGCTCGTCGTGCTGGATGTTGATCCAAAGATCCATGGTGTCGGCCACGGTCAGGGTCAGATTGGTCATCTGGTCGAGAACCTTCATCTGCACGATCGGCGAGCCGTTGGCCAGGAAGAGGAACTTGCTGCGGCGATATTCGTCGGGCAGCACCGGATCGAACGTTTCGAAGACATTCAAATGGACTTCGAGCGTCTCGCGGTCATTCATGTTCGTCATGTACTTGCCCCGCCAGCGGAACGTCTCGCCGCCGGGCACGACATGCAGCCCGGAGGTGTCGATCTGCCGACGATTGAGCAGCTCGGTATGTTCGGCGGGCCAGTCGTCGCCCACCACGCCAACCAGCTTGACGTTGGTGAAGTAGCTGGCGGCGTACGAGAAGTAGACGGCCGAGCCGCCGAGCACGTCGTTGCGTGTCTCAGTAGGCGTTTCGACACTATCGAGGGCAACACTTCCAACGACGACCAGTGGCATGGCAATTCTCTTTTTCTGTAACAGTAGGGAACGCTGCGGAGGGCATTCCCTGCAATCTGTCTGCCTGCCGATTATCGGGTTTGAGCGTCGAGATACAAGGACCACCCACAGGAAGGGAAAAGAGGATGACTTTAGTATGGGATCTTGCGAAAATTCATTCGTATTCCTTTTGGTTTCTCACCGGATCAGTTACTCATCCCACACAAGCAAATGCCCTTTGCCAAATTTTGCAGTCTTTTCCCCCGGTGCTAATCCCTCGATTGCTATCTTGGGATGGTCCTTCAACTTGATCCAATCTTTAAGATCACTTTCCCAGACCATTGGGAGAGCCATACCAAACTCCCAGGCATTGTCATATGCAAGCTGGTTGTTGATTTGCAATTGGCTCAACCAGAAATCGGTCGCCTTGTCGAGATAGCGTTGACGTAACTCTCGATAGTATTCTGACGGAGGCGGTTCATCCGAAAACAGAAGATCGCGCTGTCCACCTAATTCTCGTTTTGTTTGTTCGACCCTTGCACGTGCAGCCTCTTGAGTCGCCATGGCCCTTTTTTCGACGTTTTTGAAAACAGTAGTGACACCTTTGTAGTGCCTTGTCGCATAGATGAGGTGGTAGTGTGTGCGTGCCTTGTCAGGGCGCAAGACTATAGCGGGACATGTGTAATGGTAGTTGCCCTTGTCTCGCAGCTGACGACAATACTCGTCTACGATTGCGTCAATGCGTCCGGCTGGTTCTAAGCCAGCTATGCGATCACGGAAATCCGTAGAACCGAATAGACGAATGAAACTGCCCAGTGATTCCGAGCCATCAATGAAACGCCCAATGAAGTCCGTCATGAAGTTTATCAACACTTCACACGGTTCCTGTCGGATCAGCGGAGCAATCACATCCATGGCATAGCCAGTCCATCCCATTGGATCAATAAAGATAAACGGAAATGTGTTCTTGTCCTTAGCGATAAAATTCAAGACATCTTTGATTGAGTTTCCGAAAGAGTTGTTTTTAGTGAAAATCTCCACGTCGCGAATGTCGTCCGCATACTGTTTTAGCTGAGAGAACGCTTGTTTGTTCTTTTCTAA
>CAUYYY010000130.1:0-6295 GCA_963577165.1 Planctomycetota bacterium
TCTATTTCCCGAGAAATGCTGGGAAAACAATTCCTCGCCGCTCTGCCTCACGGCCCCAAGCACCGCAAATTGTCGACGCTCTTCCAGGACCTGATTGCCCTCGCCGCGTGATACCCTAAAGTGCAGTTGGCTCAAAAGCCCTCATGCTATCCCGCGTCGATTTCGCCCACAACCGGGTTTCAGGATGGGTTCTACTTCAGCGAACTCAGATAGGCCAACAAGTCGGCAACCTGTTGGGCGGTCATGTCACGCAATAGCAACTCCGGCATCAGCGATTGTCGCTGCGGGACGAGCTGTTCGATCTGATCGGTGGATAGATGTATCTCTTTGTTCTGTGCGTCTTTGAGGATGACTTCATCCTCGCCCTTTTTGATCAACAGCCCAGTCAGCAGTCGACCCTCGACCGTTTCGGCGAGATAGGTCACGTACTTGGGGTCGATCACCTTGGACGGTTCGAGCATACTCTCGAGCAGTTGATTGCGATTGTTTTTCTTGCCTACGGTCGTCAGCTCCGGCCCGAGCTGTTTGCCTTCCGTCCCAATGCGGTGACAGTTCTTGCACGACACACCCTCGGTCGCGAAGAAGACCCGTTTGCCCCGCGCCGGGTCGCCGGACAGCGAGAGAAGCTGTTTTGAATTGACCACGCTGCCTAGCCGCTTGACGCGTTTTTCAGCGGGAAGAAAACGCTCGAACAGGTCGCGGACGCGCGCTTCGTCATGTCCGGTCGCCTTATCGATCGCCAGCGCGGCCACAGGGTCTGGCAGAGTCGCGCGATCGATCGATTGCAACAGCATCAGCGCACCACCCGTCGATGCCAACAACCGATCGACGAGCTGTGTCTGGTCGGTCGGCGCTTGTGCCGCCCGCAAGCTTCCGAGGGCTTCTGCTTCATTTTTGCGGAGTTTGGCGGCTGTTTCGTTTCCGGCCGTATCGCCACCCGCCGGTTGGGGGATTTCCTGGAGCCACTTGTGGATCAATTCAACGCCGGCGCGGTCGACCTCTGTCGAGCCGATGTGCGGCATGCGACCTGGACCGAGTTTACTCATGCGATACAGCAACACCGAACGAAACGGGTCACCGGGTGCAATCACTTGAGCGGCATGGATACCAAACGTGCCTTGTGTGGGCCGCACACCGACCATACTGGTCTTGTCCAAGGGCAGGTCGTAATGCATTTTCGATAGGACCGCACTGCCGGCGTGCATGCGGTGGCAATGCGCGCAGTTCACTTGCAGATAAGCCCGCGCGCGGCCATCGCGGTCAGCCGACGTATCGTGCGGATTGGCAAGTGTAGGCCGGCCCTCAGCGGCCACCGGCTTGGCAAGCAGCCCCATCTGAGCAAAGGCATCGAGTTGCGATGCGGGCGCGTCGGCGTAACGATGCTGTTTGTTCAATTGTGGCGTGTTGAAGGCGATCGCCGGGCCGGAATATTTGTTGTGGCAGCGCTGGCATTCGGCGCGGCCCGAGAACCGCCACGTCTGCTTTCGTTTTCCGCCCGGTGCATCCGCATCAATAATGTCGAACGTTTGTTCGCCGCCGGCTGCGCCCAGCAGCACCGCATCGGTCTGCTCTTTGTTCCACTGATACGTATACGGCTGCCATTCTTGTCCGTCGAAGTGCAGAATCTGCGTTTCCACGCGCCGCCTCGTCGTGGAATTGCCCTGTTCGGAATCAAGCGACAGCGTCTTCGCCAGCACCGAATCTTTCGGAAATGACCACGTCGCCTCAGCCGGCGTGATGGCCAGATCGTTCGGAACGGCGACGAACCGTTCGGAGATGGCATGGTCGGCCCAAGGCTCGGCGTTGATCGAATAGGGAATCACCCCGGTTGCCGGCGTCTGCTCGGCGACCGATGCGAACAAGCCGCTCTCGCTGAGGGTGCGCGGAAACGTGCTTTCCTGATCCTGCTGGGGGTTCAGCACAAGCCGGTGGATTGTTCCCGCCGTGTGATCGAGCAGGTACATTCCCCCATCGTGATCCTCGCCGAAACCGACCACGCGGTGCGTCGTATCAGCGAGTTCTCGGTGCGCGACGACCCGCCCGTCTTCGAAGCGGAAGCCCCAAAACTTGCCCGTGACATAGTCGGCATAGATATGCGTTCCGACAAGGTCTTTAAGCCGCGAACCGTAGTAGGTGAGCCCGTCGGTAATCGACGATGACTCGGAATGCGGATGGTCGATTGTGGGCGGAAGAATCGGTGTCGGCCCTCGGGTCAATTCAGGGTTCGTCGACTGCCGGCCTTCGGTCACGCTCCAACCGTAGTTACCGCCGCGCTCAACCCGATCGAGCATCTCCCACAACTCCCAGCCGACGTCGCCCACCCACAGGTCGCCCGTCTTGCGATCGAAGCTCATCCGCCAGGGGTTGCGAAATCCGTACGCCCACACCTCGCCCCGCGCCCCGTCGAATTCGACAAACGGATTGTCGGCCGGAATGCGATAGTTTTTCCCGTCGTCGGCATGGTCGACGTCGATCCGCAAGATGCACGATAACAGGTTGCTGATGTCCTGCCCGGCTCGCTGCGAGTCGGGCGGGTTCGCCGCCGCGCCGTCGCCGGTGGAAATGTAAAGGCAGCCGTCCGGCCCGAACTTCAAGCAGCAACCGTTGTGCCCGCCGGAGAACCAGGTGATGATCGTCGTTTCGCTTTTGGGGTCGATAGTTGGTGGGTCGGTGTCCGAAACTTGAAAACGTGCGACGTGAGTACCGTCGTCAAGATTGGCCGCCTTGATGTAGCAAACGTAACAATAGCGGTTTCGCTGGAAGTCGGGGTGAAACGTGATCGCGTAAAGGCTGTTTACGCCGTCGATCTCTTTGGCAATGTCAACGACCAAGTCGGCTGCTGCTGCGTCGGGACTGTTCGGAAACGAAAGGATCTTGCCCGCCAGTTCGGCGATGAAAAAACGATCGCTGCCGGCGGGCATGGCAATGTCGAGACAGTTGGTGAACCGCAGCCGACCGAAGGCGCGTTCGGTCGTGTAAGGCAGCGGTGGTTCCGGTGAGCCGGTAACTCGCGACGTGGTCCACGGCTGACGTTTCGCGATGTTCGTCTCAGACCCGTCAGCCACAGCAAATCGCAACGTTGCGCCAACAATCAGACTTGCGAACATCATTGTTGGCGCGATGAGCTTCACAGCTTTGCCGAATCTCATGCCAGCTCCCTTTTCAGCGGCTTCAAAAACCTCTGGACAGCGGACTCGTCAAAAATATACACCCACTTGCGCTGCTACTCAACTGGCAACCGGGTTTTGAAACAATTTTGACGCAAATAGCGCTCGCAGAAATCCGGTCACGGCTTATCGCGCTGCGAACCAAAACGGGTCGTTACCCATCGGCGAACTTTGATGTAGTTTCCAGTACAATCGCTGTTGTCATCGATTGCAAGGCCGGTGGGAGCAAGTCGCGCATTGGCGGCCATCGGCGCTGACTTCGGGGGAGATTCGAGATGAACGTGATCCGCGGTTCACAGATCAGATTCATTCCCGCAGCCCATGAGGACGCGAACAACCCCGGCGTACTCAAGCGCGTGTTGGCAACCCGCGACGACCTATTGGGCGGCCGCGTGCAGATGCTCAACTGGGCCCGGCTCCCCGGTGGAAGAGCGTTCCGACCGCACTATCACGAAGACATGCAAGAGGTGTTCGTGATCATCAGCGGTCAAGCCCGCATGAGGGTGGACGACGAAACCGTACTGCTCGCCGCGGGCGACGCGATCGTGGTCGATCCTCGCCAGGTTCACGAAATGGAAAACGATACTGACCGCGACGTCGACTACATCGTCTTCGGCATCACGCTCGACCAGGGCGGCAGGACGGTTGTCGTTGAACCGTAGACGCGCATCGGGCGGGGCTGCGTTGAGTGACGGCCGAGCGGTCGCGACATCCCGCGCTTCGTCAGAAACGAACCGCTACCAACCAGGCACTTGGCGGCACATCATACCAGAGACGTCCGTCGAACCTTTACGGGAACAGGAGGATCATTCCGTTTGTGACGCCGACCTGCGTGGCGGCCGCCCTGGCGTTCAGCGGAATCTGATAGTGCAGCTTGGGAGCACATTCGCCCGGCCGGTACCACCCGAGTGTGTACGTTCGTTTGCAGATGGGGTCGAGGGACATCTGATACGGCAGACCGATCAACTGTTTGCCGAACTTGGCCACCGAGGCGAACGGCTGAAGGGCGTGGTGGTAGGTGTGCCCGTAACGTTCCAGCGGGGCATCTTCAAAGTACAACGGGTTGTACCACAAGTTCATAGGGTGTTACCGTCGCAAAAACCCGGACGGAAAGTCCGCAAACTCGACGAAAACGCCTCGCTGCGGACTCGAAATAGTCCAAAAACGGCGACTACATGCTTGCGACGCCCCACCAGGAGAATTAAAACTCCTATCAATTTGCTCGAGGAAGGCCTCGCGGCCGGTGCGTTCGGCTTTACGACGTCGCGCACAGCCAAGCATCGCGCCGCTGATGGCCGGCCAACGCCGAGTCTGACAGCCGAGCATGCCGAACTGGCCGGGCTCGCACTCGCCATGAAGCGGGCCGGGACAGGAGTGATCCAAGTGAACTCCGACTTTGGCGCGGGAGAGTTTCCGTTGCTTCGGGCTGTTGCTGAACCTGCCAAGCGGCCTTTGTCGGTGCTGCTGGTCCAAATGGCCATCGCTCCCGGTCGGTGGGCCGAGACGCTGGCGTCGGTGGACCAAGCTAGCGCAGACGGGCTCGAAGTCACCGCGCAGGTTGGGTCGCGCCCAATCGGCATCCTTTTGGGGCTCGAGGCCTCGCAGCATCCCTTCCTGACGCACCCTCTGTGGCACCAGCTCCAGGCACTCGATCACGAAACACGGATCGGCCGCCTGACCAACGACGGCGAGCTGCGCGGGCGCCTAGTCGAGGAGCGGCCCGATGACGACCACACACGCGAAATGGCAACGATCCTGGAGAGGACCTTCGAACTTGGTGACCCTTTGAACTATGAGCCCGAGTTCGAGGCCAGCGTCGCAAACCGGGCTCGCGCTGCCAGCCGCGACCCCTTCGATCTAGCTCTCGAACTGCTCCTCCAAGAGGGCGGCCGGACCCTTCTGATGCACACTTTTGAGAACTACTGCGACGGCGACCTCAACGTCGTCTACCGGATGTTGGCGAACCGGAATACGGTTTGCGGGATCGCCGACGGCGGTGCCCATGTTGGGCTGATTTGCGACTCCAGCTCGCCGACCAGCCTGCTCACCCATTGGGCCCGTGATCGGATGCGCGGCCCGCAGCTGCCGCTCGAATTTCTGGTCCACAAGCAGACGGCAGCTACGGCCCGAACCTACGGACTTCACGACCGCGGCGTCATCGCCCCAGGCTACCGGGCGGACCTCAACGTCATCGATTTCACCGAACTGCACCTAGAGCGACCCATCGTCGTGCACGATCTCCCGGCCGGTGGGAAGCGCATCGTCCAGCGCTCCAAAGGCTACCGGCACACCTTTGTACACGGAATCGAAGTTGCACACGACGGAGAAGACACGGGTGCACGACCTGGCCGATTGCTCCGAGGCTTCCGGTCTGGCCCCGGCGGACGGAGTCTAGGCGCGAGCCGGCTCGAGCCGGGTGACCGGTCCGGCCTCGAGAATTGCGAGGATTGACGCCCCGTGCGAACCAGCTGGGACGTGGCAACGGACAGGGAGCGTTAGACGATGGTCAGACATCCCGGGCTGAACAACTCACACATTTTCCTTCTCCTCTAGGACGAATGCGGCAGCCGCCCGAAACGCCGAAACTCGGTCGCGGGTATCTCGGACACGTTCTCCTGGGAAAGTCGGACTGTGCATGTCAAGGAAACATTATCCACCTAACGCGAAACTTCGCGACTTCGAGGTAGAAGCTCTTTCGTTAGTTGAACAACGCCGAGCGGGAGTGGATGCCGCCACCGAACTCTCGAAGGAATTCGTCAGCTCGAACGAATTGACGTTGGACTCAGCTCGAAAAGCAATCGCCAATAACTACGGCGTTGAATCCTGGGAACGGCTCGTAATCGGTTGCCAGATGGTTGAGGCCCTGCAGGCGAATGACATCAACACAGTTCGCGAGTTAGTCGAAGAGAACCCCAATCTGTTGCATGAGAACGCCCGCGGAACGGACAGTAATTGGGGAGCTCCAATGTCTTTCGCTGCGAACCTCGGACACGACGAGATGATTCGGATGCTGGCAGAACAAGGTGCAACGGACTTTCAACACGCGTTCAGTCGAGCTTGTTTGCAAGGCAAGATTCACACGGCTCAGTTGCTACTGAGCTATGGAGCTAAGGTCGAACACGGCATTG
>CAUYYY010000131.1:0-6292 GCA_963577165.1 Planctomycetota bacterium
AAGCCGTCGTAAACCACCTTCGCCAGTCACGCGGCTCGGAAGTTGAATTTGCACTCGACGGCGGTTCACGATAGTCTATCTATGACTATTAGCACAGGCTATTAAGATTATAAGTCTAACCAATTGAAAAAAGTAGGCCGAGCTTTGACATCCGTGGGTGTTCGAGCGGTGTCGGCCTGGCGGTGCCTCGCGTCCTGGCCTTTGTCTTGCCTGTGCCTCTTTATCAACTGTCCGTGCGACTCGTACTGCAGCAGATTACGAAATACCAAGGTCACGTTCACCATGTTTTCGCTGGGAGAAACGAACAATCGCTGACTTCATGTCCGTGCGACTCGTACTAAGGATGACAATACGATGACCCAAGCGCCCGCTCCAATTGCCCTCGCTCCTAATCGATCAGAGGACCGCGATTATACTCCGCTGTCCCAAAAGGCCGAGCCCGGGTTCGCCTATCCGGGCATTTTGACGACCTGCGATGGGGCCGAGGCCGTCGTCCACGTCGAGACACAAATCTCTGACGGGACCGGTGCTTACCCGATCACCAGTAGCACGACCATGGGCAGCGGATTCAACGCTGCGGTGAACGATGGCAAATCGAACCTATGGGGCACGCCGTTGATCTTCATGGAACCCGAAAGCGAACACTCCTCGGCGTCGTTCTGCGAAGGGTTTGCGTTGGCCGGCGGCCGCGTCACCAACTTCACTTCGGGCCAGGGCCTGGTCCTCATGAAAGAAGTGCTCTACACGATTTCCGGCAAACGGCTGCCAGTCGTCTTCAACATTGGCTCGCGGGCTCTCACCAGCCAGTCTCTTAACGTGCATGCCGGCCACGACGACGTGATGAGCGTCGCCGACTGCGGCTGGGGAATGCTATTTGCCCGTAATGCCCAAGAAGCCGGCGACCTTTGTCTGATCTCCCGCCGTGCGGCCGAGGCTTCACATACCCCTTTCTTCAATGTGCAGGATGGGTTCCTCACCACGCATACCGTCGAAACCGCGCGACTGCCCGAGCCCGACTTCATGAAAGAGTTCATCGGCGACCCGAGCGAAAAGCTCATCAATCTCATGGACCCGGAAAACCCGATCATGTCGGGCGTCGTGCAAAACCAAGACGCGTACATGAAGGGCAAGATCGCCCAACGCTGGTACTACGACAAAGTCGCCCCGGCCCTGTCCGAGGCGTTCGCCGAATTTCATCGCCAAACGGGCCGAAAATACGACTTCCTCATTCCCTATAGGTGCGACGACGCCGAGTACATTCTGATCGGCATGGGCGGGTATATGGAAACCGCGCAGGTCACGGTCGACTATCTGCGCGAGGAAAAGGGCATCCGTGCCGGCTGCATCACGCTCTATTGCTTCCGGCCGTTCCCGACGCACCAATTAGTCGACGCGCTCAAAAATTGCCGCGCCGTGACCGTTTTCGAACGTATGGACGACCCGCTCTCGACCACCGGCAACCATCTGACCCGCGAGATCAAGGCCGCCTTCTGCGACGCGATCAACGGTCAGCTCGGACACGACAAGCTTGAGAGCATCCCACAGATTTATAGCGCGGCGGCCGGCTTGGGCAGTCGCGATGTCCGGCCGGGCGACATCGTCGCCGCCTTTGAAAACATGATCAACCAGGGCTCGGACTTTTACTGCGTCGGCATCGAGCACGAGCTGGCGCTCTCGCGCGGTGATGATCCCGATCTACGCCCACCCGGCGGCTACTCGATGCGCGGCCATTCGGTCGGCGGCTTTGGCAGCGTCACGACGAACAAAGTGATCGCCACGATCGCCGGCGACGTGTTCGGCAAAGACGTCCAGGCCTATCCTAAGTATGGCAGCGAAAAGAAGGGCTTGCCCACAACCTATTACCTCACGATCGCCAACGAGCACATCTACACCCATTCGGAACTCGAATTCGTCGACCTCATCGTGCTCAACGACGTGAACGCGATGAAGAGCGGCGATCCGCTCAAGGGAACGGTCGACGGCGGCGCTGTTTTCATGCAGGCGCACTTCTCCGATCCGAAAGACGTCTGGAGTCACATTCCGCCGCACCACCAGAAGACAATTCGCGATTCCAAGCTGCGGATCTATTATGCCGACATGGTTCAGATCGCCCGCGAGGTTGCGTCGGTCGCCGACCTCGAGATGCGTATGCAGGGCATCGTCCTGCTCGGTGTATTTTTGAAGCTGACACCCTTCTCGAAAGATAGCGGCATGTCCGACGATCAGGTCCTGTCCGGCGTCGAGAAGGCACTGAGAAAATACTTTGGCAAGCGCGGTGAACAGGTTGTCCAAGACAACTTGACCTGCGTCCACCGCGGCTATCACGAGATGCAAGAAATTCCAAGTTCGGTGATAAACGGTTGATCGTGGAAAGAAAATCCGAAACTCGAATTTCGAAATCCGAAACAAATCTCAATTTCGGAAGCGTAAATGACAGAAACAGTTGCCGGACCACAGCGTGTCGGAAAGACGTATGACCTTGAAGATCGAACCTTTCAGTTTGACAAACAGGTTCGGGTGTTTGTAAAACGATTGCCTCGAATGGTTTGCAATATCGAAGATGTAAAATAGCTGGTCAGGTCGTCGGGTTCGGTCGGCGCAAACTACATCAAAGCCAATGAGGCGCTTAGCAAGAAGGACTTTCAACATCGCATCAAGATTTCACGCAAGGAAGCGAAGGAATCTCGGTACCGGCTGCGTTTAGTCGACCTGGGTGAAGAGAATGGCTTGAAAGAGGATTGTGACAGCCTGATCCAGGAGAGTACGGAACTGACAAACATCTTTGGCGCTATCGTTCGCAAGAGCGAGTCAAAACGTGTAGCATCTGAAGAATAAACCGCGATCGATAACCGTTTAATACATTTCCAAATTAGATATTGTTTCGGATTTCGACATTCGGATTTTGAGCTTATCATTTTCAAAGGACCTTTCCCATGGCCTCTGTTTCTGACAAACCCTCGATGAACGACGCGAATGATCGCGATCCGTTTAATAACAATTCGTTCGGAACACTCGTCGACGACAGCTATAAGCAGATCCAGTTGCCGGTCCTCGACGTCAATGATTTCAACGAACGGATCATCCGCGGATACGAAGACGGCAACGCCGAAAAAGGGCTGCCGGCCGATCTGAGCGTCGCCCGTTCGCTGGTCCCCGCCGGCACCGCTGCCTTCCGCGACTTCTCGAACATCGCGCCCGAGATCCCCGAATTCATCGCCGACAATTGCACCGGCTGCATGGACTGTGTGACGCTCTGTCCCGACACGGCCATTCTCGGAAAGGTCACCGCCGAGAGCGACTGGGAGCAGCGCCTCAAGCAAATTCCCGACGAGGCCGATCGCGAAATGTTTCGTCGCCAATGGTCCGAGACCCGAAAATATTACGACGCTCCCAAAAAGAAGGGCGACGAGGGCGGCAAGTTCAACATCATGATCGACCCGAGCAAGTGCAAGGGTTGTGCCGAGTGTGTCGTCGTCTGTGATGACGATGCGCTCAAGATGATCGACAAGACCGATCAGGTGATGACCGACATTCGCAAAAGCCATCGCTTCTTCAAACAGTTTGGCCCTTCGGACGATCGCTATATCAATGACAATTTGCTCATCGACATGATGCTCAAAGAGCGGACGCACGTCTACGTCGGCGGCGCGGGCAGCTGCGCCGGCTGTGGCGAGGGCACGGCGCTCCGCATGCTCTGCGCGGCTACCGGCTTGAAGTACAACAACGACTGGGGCATCATTGCCGCCACCGGTTGCAACACGGTCTACACCTCGACCTATCCGTACAATCCGTACCTCGTGCCGTGGTCCAACTCGCTGTTCGAAAACGCTCCGGCCTTCGCCATGGGCCTCCGCATGCGATGGGATCAAAAGGGCTGGTCCGACAAACCGATCTGGTGCATCGGCGGCGACGGTGCCATGTTCGACATCGGCTTCCAATCGCTCTCGCGGCTGTTGGCCTCCGGCATCAACGTAAAAATATTCGTTCTCGATACCCAGGTTTACTCGAACACAGGCGGCCAGGCCTCGACCAGCACCTTCACGGGCCAAAACTCGAAGATGAGCTTGCATGGCAAGAAGATCGCCGGCAAACAGGAACGCCGCAAGGAGATCGCTCAGATCGCCATGATGCACCCTCGCACCTATGTCGCCCAGACGACCTGTGCCCACGTCAACCACTTCTATCGCAGCGTGCTCGAAGCACTCGAGTTCGACGGACCGGCCGTCGTCTGCTGCTACACGACTTGTCAGCCCGAGCACGGGGTAGCCGACAACATGGCCACCGATCAGGCCCGACTGGCCGTCGACACGCGAGCCTTCCCGCTGCTGATCCACGACCCACGCAAAGGCGACACGATTGCCGAGCGGCTCTCGCTGCAAGGCAACCCGGCGCTCAAGAACGACTGGTGGATCAATTCCAAGACGAACGAGCAGGTCGACTTCATCGACTTTGCCCGTAGCGAAGGACGATTTTCCAAGCAGTTTGATCGAGAAGGCAATCCGAGCGAGACCTTACTCCGTGCCAACGAAGACCGGCTTGATAACTGGCACGTGCTGCAAGAGCTGGCCGGCCTACGTGGCAAAGGGTTCGGAAAGACGGCAGCGAAAAAGGCCCCAGCGAAACCAGCACAGCCCGAGCCGGCAGCGCCCGCGACGACCAATGGAAACGGTCACAAACCCTCAGGCAGTGATCTGACCCCGGGCACGAAGATCAAATACAACGACGGCTCGAAGTGGACCGATGGCGTACTCAAGTCGGTCGATCCGGTCGTGCTTTCACTCGAAGACGACACCGAACTCCGCATCACGAAAGAGCTACTCAACCAGGCCGTCGGCGAAGGACTGATCGCCTCGGCCGAGTAGCCGCGAAGCGCGTCATTCCGCAATCCGCATTCCCTCACCCCGGTCCGTGACCGTAGATGTGCTGGATCGGCGTTCGGTGTCCCCAGGTGATGTCATCCACCTCGACGTCCAGCGCCGCGGCGATGGCGTGCCGTTCACTCGGGCTGGGCGTCCAGCGGCCCAACATAATGGCCATCACCCGCTGCTCGTCCAAACCACACTGCTCGACGAGTTCGGCAAACTGGATGTCCCGCTTGCGGCAAAGTTCATCGACACTTTTTGTCATGGCTTGTTTTCGTCGTTTGTGACTCGCGCCTAAACTTTCTTGGGTTTATACTCGTGGTTCCGTTTCCGCACGACCGTGGCCTTCTTGATCACGTCCGGCACGACACCAGGTATCAGGCGGTTGTTCATGTCGTAGGTGCGATTCAGTTTGTCGACCGCCTCCATTCCCTTTATCACGCGACCGAAGACGGTATGCTTGCCGTCAAGGTGCGATGTCTTGGCCAAGTTTATGAAGAATTGCGACCCGCCCGTGTCGCGTCCCGCATGGGCCATGCTGATCACGCCCCGCTGGTGCTTGCGGGCGTCGGGTCGGTAACATTCACATTTGATGTGGTAGCCGGGTCCGCCCGTCCCGGTTCCGTCTGGGCAGCCGCCCTGGGCCATGAATCCATCCATCACCCGATGGAACATCAGCCCGTCGTAAAAACCCTTTTCCACCAGGCTGATGAAGCTGGCCACCGTGTTGGGTGCCTGGTCTTCGAAAAGCTCGATCACCACGTCACCCTTGCTCGTCTCGAACATCACTTGCGGCAGCGGCGCTGGGGCATCTTTCGTGGCGCTCTGAGCCGAGGCAGACGGAGCGGAAAGATGCACGATCAGAAAAACAGCCGCTGCGGTTGTCAGAAAAGGGGCCGTCAGAAAGGAGGCGAAACGAAATGCGTGACATCGGTTCATGGTCTTCATCCTGCTGAATAAGAAGAATTGGAAACGCCCGGTGCTTCCACCAACGCCACGGGCAACCGGCCCGTGATTTTAGTGCGCCTGTAATTTTAATGCGATCGATGGCCGGCCGACAACCGCATAACCGGCGCCGCTCCAACTTTCCCGCGGGCGACCCGCACACCCATGCATCTGACCGCTCGCCGCGGCGAGCGGCTAAAAAAGCATACTCCTCCGTGGCGTTTGTTTGAAAAGGGGCCGGTTTTCGATCGCGCCTTATAGGGGGCCCCAGTGGTGTTTGATAGGGTGCGTATTCTCGAAAATCCGAACATTGCGCCAGGGCAAATGCGGAGTGGGGAAGGCGGAGTGCGGAATGACGAATGGGCGAGCCGGATGACCTGTCCCCACTGGTGAAACCAACGTCTAACTTACATTCTTGGGGTTTTCCTTTAACTGCTTGTGGAGCGTAGCGGAACAAGCAGTTAAAGGCAGCATAGGCTCCGGGG
>CAUYYY010000132.1:0-6242 GCA_963577165.1 Planctomycetota bacterium
AAGCGACGGCCCCGTGGTGGTGGCTCCAATCCCGGGGCCGTCGCTTAGGCTCCGACCCCGCCATCCCGCCGTGTTGTTAGCCGATCAAGACACGTCTCAATCGCCAGTGCGATCCAACCGGCCGCTAGCAACATCCCGCCGCTGGGTATGATGGCCCAGTGGACGAGGTTTTCGGCAGAGACGATCAGGTAGATGCCGCCGGAGAATAGAAGTGTGCCGGCGGCAATCAACAAACCGGTCGCACAAAAACGTCGTCCGGATGCTCGGCCAGCGAGAATGCCGACACACAGCAGCGCCAGTGCGTGAATCATCTGGTACCGCACGGCGAGGGCACATTGATCCATCCGTTCGGCCAGGTCGGCCCCCGTGAGGCCTTGCTGCTCGAGCATCCCTTGCAGGCCGTGGGCATGATAGGCGCCAATCAGCACACCGCTCGCCCCGAGCATGGCCGCCAAGATAATCAGGATCGATCCTTTCATATGAGGAGTTTGTCGCATATTGATTTCTTCCGCAAGGCTCGATTCGTCGTAAACACAGACACCAAGACCGGTTGCAACTCGCTGGGGAGCCGTTATACTGGCCGATTCGCTTTGGCCAGTGCGAGTCGCACGGACAGAAGGGCGGGCGGTTGCATAGGTTATCCGACGTTAATGCAATGGAAGCCGTGACGTTATTTCGTAATCCTCTCCAGACGTTTACAGAACAAAGGCAAACGATCCGATGGCACGATCTTGTGATATCTGCGGCAAAGGGCCCCAGATGGGAAACAGCGTCACGACCCGGGGTAAGAAAAAGTACCTGGGCGGTGTGGGTACCAAGATAACCGGGATCACGCGGCGCCAATTCAAGCCCAATCTGCAGAAGGTGAAGATCACGACGGCCAACGGCACCAACAAGACGGCCAACGTCTGCACACAGTGCATCCGCAGCGGTGCGATTACCAAAGCGATCCGAAACGCTCCGTTTAAGTTGCCGGCGACCGCGTAGGACAACTCGCGGACAATAGTCTACCGAGTGCTCCTCACCCTCCTTTGGTAACGCAATGAGTATTTCGCGAGAAGAAGTTGCCAAGGTTGCCTTGTTGGCGCGGCTGCAGTTGAGCGACGACGAGCTCGATACAATGACCGAGCAATTGTCGCGGATCGTCGGCTATGTTGAGCAGCTCTCAGAGCCCGACACAGATCAGGTCGAGCCGATGGCACACGCGATGGATATCGCCAACGTCTTTGCACCGGACGAGGTTCGTCCTAGCTTGGACCGTGCCGAAGCACTCGCCAGTGCGCCTCACCACGATGGCCAGTGTTATCGGGTGCCAGCCGTGCTGGGCGAAGCCTGACACTCGTTTCCGGTGATTTCATGTCCGCGATCTCCCTGACAGCAACCCAGCAGCTTGAGCGGCTCGAGTCGGGGCAACTCGCGTCGGTCGAACTGACGCAAGCCTATCTCGATCGAATCAAGGAGGTCGACGGACAAGTCGGCGCGTTTCTTAGGGTCGATGCCGAGGCTGCCCTAGCAACAGCAGCCAAGATTGACGAGCAACGCGCCTCGGGCAAGCCGCTCGGCCGTCTGGCGGGCCTGCCGGTCTCGGTCAAGGACGTGCTGTGCATGCATGGCGAGATGACGACCTGTGGCTCGAAAATACTGGAAAACTTTCGGTCGCCCTACGACGCGACTGCGATCGCCCGATTGAAGGCGGCCGATGCGGTACTCATCGGGCGGACGAACATGGACGAGTTTGCCATGGGTGGATCGACCGAAAATTCGGCGTTTCACTGTACGCACAATCCTTGGAATCTGGATTGCAGCCCGGGCGGGAGCAGTGGCGGTGCGGCCGCGTGTGTGGCCGCGTCGATGGCCCCGCTTTCGGTCGGCACGGACACCGGCGGGTCGATTCGCCAGCCGGCGGCGTTCTGTGGCGTGACCGGCATGAAGCCCACCTATGGTCGCGTGAGCCGCTACGGGCTGGTCGCTTTCGCTAGCAGCCTGGACCAGGTTGGGCCCTTGGCACGGACCGCAGCCGATGCGGCGTTGCTGCTCGAAGTATTGGCCGGCCACGACCCGAACGATTCGACGTCGGCGGACGTGCCCGTCCCGCGCTATGCGGAAACGATTGCAAAGCCTTTGCAAGGCTTGCGCATCGGGTTGGCTGGCGAGCATTTTTCCGAGGGTCTTTCGGCCGAAACCGAATCGGCTCTGCGCGAGGCGGTCCGGGTCTTTGAATCGCTCGGCGGGAAAGTCCACGACATCTCGTTGCCACACAGCAAATATGGCATTGCGACCTATTACATCATCGCCCCGAGCGAAGCGTCGAGCAACCTGGCCCGTTACGACGGAGTTCACTACGGATACCGAACCGACGAGCAACAACTCATCGCGGAACTGTCCGCCGAGCGAAAACAGTTGACCGAAGCGGATGACCCGCACACTCTGGACCGATTGGACACGACACTCGTCCGCATGTATCGAAAAACCCGCTCCGAAGGGTTTGGCCCGGAAGTCAAACGCCGGATCATGCTCGGCACCTATGCACTGAGTGCCGGTTACTACGATGCGTATTACTTAAAGGCGTTGAAGGTTCGCCGGTTGATCCACAATGATTTTGTCGAGGCTTTTAAGCAGGTCGACGTGATCCTCGGGCCGACCTCGCCGGTGCCGGCCTTCAAGCTCGGCGAGAAGCTGCAAGACCCGTTGTCGATGTACTTGGTCGACTTGTATACCGTCAGCGCCAACTTGGCCGGCATCCCGGGCATCTCGATTCCCTGCGGCCAGAGCCCCGAGGGCCTTCCCATTGGGTTGCAATTGCAGGCACCGGCGTTCGAGGAAGAACGACTCCTGCGGGCCAGCCACATGTTTCAGCAAGCCACCGACTGGCACCAAAAGGTGCCGGAGATCTCGTAAAGTTAAAAGACACGAACCTACCGTGAGCAATCCTTACCAAATCATCATCGGCCTTGAGGTCCATGTCCAACTGGCCACCGAGAGCAAGTTATTCTGTCGGTGTGCTACGACATTTGGCGCCGAACCGAATACGCAAACATGCCCGTTGTGTATCGGGATGCCGGGCACGCTGCCGGTCATGAATCGCCGGGCGTTCGAACTGTCGCTCAGGACGGCCGTGGCCCTCAACTGCGACATCCCACGGTTTACGAAGTGGGATCGGAAACAATACCACTATCCCGATTTGCCCAAGGGCTATCAAATCAGCCAATTCGATCTTCCGATGTCCAGCGGCGGCTATCTGGAGATCCGTGATCCGCAGGGCCAGTTTGAGACCAAGCGTGTCGGAATCATTCGTGCCCACCTCGAAGAGGATGCCGGCAAGAGCACGCACGACGAAAAGACGGGCAAAGCTGACAGCCGTATCGATCTGAACCGCACCGGCACACCGCTTTTGGAAATTGTCAGCGAGCCGGACCTGCGTTCTCCGGAAGAGGCCAAGGTCTATCTGACCGAGCTGAAGCTGTTGCTCACCTACCTGGGTGTCTCGGACTGCAACATGCAGGAGGGCAGCCTGAGAGTTGACGCCAATGTGAATCTTCACATCGACACGCCGGAAGGAACGATTGCCACGCCGATTGTTGAAGTCAAGAACATGAACAGCTTTCGGGCAGTCGAGCGAGCGCTCGCTTATGACGCAAAGCGGCAATATGACGAGTGGCAGCAGACCGGTCAGAAACTGGGCGACGTGCCCAAGCAGACACGAGGCTGGGATGATGAGGCGGGCGTTAGCCGTCCGCAGCGTAGCAAGGAGGAGTCGAGCGACTATCGCTATCTGCCCGATCCCGATCTTCTGCCGGTGACCGTCACGGAAAATGAAGTGGAAGACGTTCGGGCCAGCTTGGGCGAGTTGCCGGCGGCTCTGCGCGAGCGGCTGATCACGGACTTCGGCCTGTCGCCCTACAATGCCGGCGTCTTGGTGAACCAGGGCCGCGAGTTGATCGACTACTACCTGACAGTAGCCAAGGTCTCGGGCGACGCGAAGACTGCCTGCAATTGGGTCACGCAAGACGTACTGCGAGTGCTAAGAAAGCGAGACTACACTATTCTTCAATTCGTTGAAAAGACTGGAATCGACGCGGACTGGCTTGCTGCACTAATCGAGAACGTAAGAAACAAGAAACTTACAAAGGATCAAGCTCAACAAGCCTTCGATGCGATGACAGGGCATGTCGTAGTAAGTGTCGTGCAGCCCTTGGGGTTGAAAGACTCAGTAGAAGTGGTAATTGAAAAACTTGGCCTCAAGCAAGTTGACGAGACGGAACTCCTTGCCCTGTGCCAGGAGCTACTCGACAAGAACCCCAAGATCGTTTCCGATCTGCGAGGAGGCAAGCACCAGGCGGTTGGCGCCCTGATCGGCCAGGCAAAACAGCGCAACGCCAACGTCGATCCGGGACGAGTGCGAGAAATCTGCCTGAATCTCATCCAGCAATAGAGCCATGGCAGCAAAGCGATTATCGATCATTGGCCATCATCTGATTTGGACGCTCTACGGGCATTGGCTGGCGAACGACTTGCGGGGAAGTGGTTCGCTCGAATTGCATGAAGAGAAGTTTGCGCCGCTAGGACCCGTGCATCACGGTCGGAAGCCGGAGCAGTTGCAACCATCGCGAGGAGAGTTGAGGGAGTTTTATAAACAGGCGGATCCCTTGCTGAAGTTTTCTAAGTTTTGGCTGGATGCCGCGAAGAGGCAAGCCTGGCGCCTAAGCACCCCGTTTGGTCGTCGCGCCCCTACAAAGTGTTTCTGCGTACACCGCACGAAGTGCGTACGCGGATCGCCTACGTCGAGCGGAATCCCGAGAGGGAGGGGCTTGCTCAACAGCACTTTCAGTTCGTGCAAGCGTATAATAATTGGCCCTTTCATAAACCTCGTTAGTGCGAAGGCGCAAACGGACGTCGACGCTTTCGCTTGTGTCTTTGCGAACCACCGATGATTATTACGCTCACCACCGACTTTGGCGCCGGCAGTTCGTACGTGGCGGCTGTCAAGGGAGTTCTCCTAACGATCAATCCGCATGCCCGCCTGGTCGATATCTCTCACGCCGTGCGCAGTCAGGATATCGGCCAAGCTGCCCGGATCCTGTTGGAGACCACGCTGTTCTATCCGCCCGATACGGTTCATTTGGCCGTGGTCGATCCGGGCGTGGGCAGCGGGCGGCGGATCGTCTACGCGCGGATTGGTGAGCAGCATTATGTCGCGCCCGACAACGGCTTGCTTGGCGATTTGGCTCGCCGTGTGCCACCCTCTAAGATAGTGGCGATCACCGAATCGCAGTATTGGCTGCCCGACGTCTTGCCCACTTTTCACGGTCGCGACATCATAGCGCCCGTGGCGGCTCGGCTGACGTTAGGGTTGGATCCGGACAAGTTGGGAGGGCCTGTCCAAGAATTGATCATGCTGGAACGGCCGGAGGTGCGCATCTTGAGTAACCATATCGAAGGCGAAGTAACGGCGGTTGATTCGTTCGGCAATTTGATAACGAACATCACGGCCGACATGCTCGAGGGTGTGCCGGTCGACGGCTCGGTGGGGATCTTCTGCGACGAGCACGAGACGCGCGGCATTTTCACGACCTATTCCGATCAGCCCGCCTTGACGCTTATCGCCTTGATTGGCTCGTCGGGATACCTCGAACTGGCCATCGTCCAAGAGAGCGCCGCGGCCATGCTGGGTGTTGGCGAAGGCGTCAAGGTGACCGTCGAGTGGTAAGCTGTAGGGAACGCCCTCCGTGGCGTTCAGAGCGCCGAGTACACACGCGGAACGCCACAGAGAGCGTTCCTTACAGGACTAAATTCATGTCGACGACATCTACCCAACCACGAGATTGTTCCGAAATATCTGCCGATCCTACGGTGGACGATCTGCGGCGTTGGGATCGTGAAGTTTACTGGCACGCCTTCACCCAGATGTCCGAGTATGTCCCGCTGTTGATCGATCGAGCCGAAGGCTGCACGTTGATCGACGTCGAGGGCCGCGAGTACCTCGATGGCGTGAGCAGCCTGTGGTGTAACGTACACGGTCACCGTCATCCCAGAATCGATGCGGCGATCCGCGAGCAGTTGGATCGCGTGGCCCACTGTACCTCGCTCGGTGCCTCTTGCACGACCACCGTCCGACTGGCAAAGCGAATCGTCGACATCGCTCCGGCATGTTTACAGCACGTTTTCTTCTCGGATTCGGGCGCGACGGCGGTCGAAGTCGCCCTGAAAATGGCGATCCAATATTGGCAGCAGTGCCCCGATCC
>CAUYYY010000133.1:0-6217 GCA_963577165.1 Planctomycetota bacterium
CAGTTTGCAGATGTCATGTTCAACAATTCGTGGCAATGGATCGTGTGCCCCGTGGCCATTGGCCTCTATGCTATCGCGATCTTTGGGCCCTATTCTCGCCAGCTTGAGCATCAGGCCGACCTCTTTGCCTGTAGCGAGGACAGCCTTGAGAGTGATATCACGGTGCGATACTGCGCGGCGCTGGAAAGGCTATCGAGCCTAGCGGGCGGAAAACGCGAGAAATCGACCTGGCTGCACCCCAGCACAGCCCGACGTGTGGCACTCCTACGCCGCCTAGGCGATGATCCGGCCCTCGTGCGACGCTTCCATCACCGGCTGCGATGGCTCAACCGACTGCTGCTGGGCAGCTCGGCGGTCGGCCTTCTCCTGGTGCTGATCGCCGGCTGATCGGTCCGCATGGCTGGCAAACGTTACGACCGGCACAAACGATAACTCTTTCCTCTTTTTCCCAGCTATTCGGTGGCAAGCCTATAGCCCGGCCGGTCCAGCAGACGATTTGAACTGCTGGACTCTCCTCCAGAGCCGACCACCCCAGCCCTGCTATCACCTTCTTTCGATCCCTGAACACCTAGGATTCTTTGATGATCACCCTGCCCCGTGAGACAGACCCATCCTGTGAGACAGATATCTTGGCCGACCGTGTCGATTCCGCTTTGGAAACCAGCCCTTACTTCTCCTACCGATCGATGCGATGCGAGACAGAAGAAGGCAAGGTGGTGCTGCGAGGCAAGGTAACCTCCTATTTTCAGAAGCAGATGGCTCAGGAGACAGTTCGACGCATTGACGGCGTGGAAGCGGTCGACAATCTGCTAGAAGTCAGCTGGTAATCTGCACGCCGCTGCTCGCCGCTAGCGTGGCTGACTCGGAAAGTGGCCGAGCACGGCTTCCACCCGATCCTCGTAGTTGGGCAGGCCATCGCTGAGCCGGCAGAGCCGCAATACCTGCTGGCATCTGGCCGATAGCCCACAGAGCCGCAGCACCCCGTCATGCTCGTGAACTCGCTTCTGGAGCAGTACCAACTGACCTATCAAGGCGCTGGGCATGTACTTCACCTCGTCCATTTTCAGAACGAGTCGATAGGTGAGATGGTTTGCCAGCACGGCCCAAATCTGGCCGGCTAAATCGAAAACGACCTCAAGCGAGTCGCTCGGCGGTCGCACCCGAACAAAGAGCCATCCGGGACCTCGGTCGACGTTCAACTGCCAACGCGTGACCATGCTGACCATCGCCATCGCTCCGTCCTTGCGATGAAGTGCGACCAACAATGGCCGCTGTGGAGGGAAACCTTACGGTCATTTTACTCCTGCCAACCGGTGGGGCAAGATCGACCCGATAATTTTTTGTAAACTCGGTACCTCCTTTCCAGGAAAACAACTGAGCCATAAAAGCAACTTACTTGCTAGCATTTTTTAACTTGCTAGCATTTCGCGGATGTGCTCTCGGGCAACGTCGAACGCTTCGGGCAGCTTCTCGGGATGCTTGCCGCCGGCTTGGGCCATGTCCGCCCGACCACCGCCGCCGCCCCCGACCGCCGCCGCCGTGGCACGAACCCACTGGCCCGCGTCGACACCCCGATCTTGCAGATCCTGGCTGATGCCCGCCACCAGCGTCACCTTGTCGTCTGCTTCGCGGCTGGCCAAAAGAACGGCGACGGACGACTCCTTCTGACGAAGCTGATCGATCAATTGTCGCAGCAGATTGGCGCCCGCGCCCGAGGTGTCGGCGATGACCACGCGAGTATCGCCGATCGCTTCGGCAGCCGCCAACAGATCGTCTGCCGAGAGCGGTCCGGCGGCGGCGCGCTCGGCCAACTTCTGCTGCAACTCGTCGACCTCTCTCATCAAAGCCGTCACGCGATGCGGGACGTCGTGTGCCGCCACGTTCAGCATCCGGGCCGCATTTTGCAGCGAGGACTTGATCTCGCGATAATCGGGCGCGGCTTGCGCGGTCGATGTCGTTTCGGCCGGCTCGCCAGCCTCGGTAGCGCTAACTTCGCTGGCTGGGCCGCCGCCGGCGATCTGCTTTTTCAGGGCACGAACGCGGTCGCTAAGCGCCTTCACAGCGCCGGGCACCTCGAGCAGGGCGACGCCCAGCTTGGCCGCTGTGTCGGTCAAGATGGTCCGCGTCGTTTCCATGTGTTCTTGGGCACGCTGGCCTGTGAGCGCGACCACGCGCCGGGTGCCCACCGAGACGCCCTCCTCGCTAACGATCTCAAAGGCTTCGACTTCGCCCGTGCTGTCGAGATGCGTACCGCCACAAAGCTCTCTGCTAAACTGATCTTTTGAAGCTGCGCCCATCGAAGCTGATCCCATAGAAACCATGCGAACCGGATCGGGATATTTCTCGCCGAAGAGCATCATCGCGCCCGCTTCTCGCGCTTCGATGAGCGGCAACGTCTGCCAGACAATCGGCTCGGCCGCTTCGATTCGCTCGACGACGTCCTGCTGGATCGCGGCCAACTCGTCGACGCCAACCGCCGCAGGGTTCGTAAAGTCGAACCGCAGCCAATCCTCGTCGACCTTCGAGCCTTGCTGCTGCGCGTGCCCACCCAAGTTCTTCTGCAGGGCGTAGTGCATGATGTGGGTCGCGGAGTGCGCCCGGCGAATGGCCTGGCGTCGCTCGGTATCAACCACGGCGGTAACTTGCACCCCCTCGCTGATCTCTCCCTGGGTAAGGTGCCCGAAGTGAACTAGCAGATCGCCGTCCTTCTGAGTATCGATAACTTGGAACTCGAAGTTCGGACCGGTGATCTTGCCCATGTCGCCGACTTGGCCGCCGCTTTCACCGTAGAACGGCGTGCGGTCGAGCACGAGTCGGACCGGCTGCTCGTGTCCGATTTCGTTCATCTTATCGCAGGGCCGATCGTCTGGCGCGCGGCCGGCGACGATTCCTTTCACGACGGCTTTCGACTCGGTCGACTCGTAGCCCAAAAACTCGGTGTAGTGGAGAGCCCGTTTGAGCGATTCCATCGGCCCGGTTTTGAACAGTTCGCGCTGGCCGGCGCCCGAGTCGATGCCGTGCTGCTGCATGGCGCGGTCGAAGCCGTCCCAGTCGAAGGTAAAGTTTCGTTCGGCGGCCAAGGTTTGGAACAGTTCGGGCGGCACGCCATAGGTTTGGTACAGCTCGGCGGCCACGGCTCCGTCGACCGTAACGCGATCCTTCTGCTGCATTTCGTCGAAGACGCGATCGATGCGTTCCAAGCCGGCATCGATTGTGCCGAGAAAATTGGCCTCTTCCTTTTCGATGACGCCGCTCACGCGCTCGACCGTCTCGCTCAGTTCCGGATAGGGATGCCGCATGGCTTCCGCCACCACGGCGACCAGCTTGTGTAGGAAGGGCTCGCGGAGACCGATTTGATGGCCGTCGAGCACGGCTCGCCGCAGCAGCCGGCGGACGACATACTTGGCCTGATTCGGACCCGGATAAACGTTTTCATGGATGGCGAACGTGCAGGCGCGGACGTGGTCGGTGATGCGGCGGAGCCGACGACCGGTCTCGCCCCGATATTCGTAGGCCGTGCCGCAGATGTCGGCCGCCGCTTCGACGATCGGTCGCAGGATGTCGATATGATAATTCGTCTCGACGCCTTGCAGCACGGCGGCTGTTCGCTCGAGGCCCATGCCGGTGTCGATGTTCTTGCTGGGCAACGGCCGCAGATTCTTGGGCGGGTCGCCCACGCGGTTAAATTGCGCGAAGACCAGATTCCAAATCTCGACTTCGTTTCCGTCGTCAGGATGAAAGTAGATCTCGCTGCACGGACCACAGACGCCGTCCGGGCCCTGGCTCGGAGCGCTGGCAGGCCAGAAGTTTTCATCTTCGTCCATCCGCACGATCCGCGCCGGCGGCAGCTTGATGTCCTGCTCCCAAATCATGTAAGCCTCGTCGTCGTCTTGGTAAACCGTGGCGCTGAGCCGGCCGGGCTCGATGCCGAGCCACTTTTTGTCGGTGAGAAATTCCCAAGTCCAATGGATCGCGTCGCGCTTGAAGTAATCGCCGAAACTGAAATTGCCCAGCATTTCGAAGAACGTGTGGTGATAGGCCGTACGGCCGACATTGTCGATGTCACCGGTTCGCAGGCACTTTTGGCAGGTCGCGGCCCGGGTGAAATCAAGCTTCACTTTTCCCAGGAAGTGGTCCTTGAATTGGTTCATCCCGGCCGGCGTGAACAGTACCGACGGATCCCAGGTCGGCACAAGCACATCGCTAGGCCGGCGTGTGTGGCCCTTGGTTTCGAAGAAGGCAAGATATTTATCGCGTAGTTCGTTCGTTTGCATTGCTTTTTGAGAGGTGTCGTTTGTTTGAATAAGCCACTATTTTCGAGCGTGCCTTATAGGGGGGGCCGGTGGTGTTTGATAAGGGGCGGTTCTCGAATAGTCGAACGGTTCTGAATGCGGAAGTCAGATTGAGGAATTAACATGATGTCACTATTCCCTTGCCTCTCGTCCCTTGACCCTTGACCCTTGACCCTCGTCTCTTGTCCCTGGACCCTAGTCCCTCGACCCTTTTCTTACCACAACCGGTGGCCCGATTTCTAGTGCGGAATGGGGCTCGGAAGCGGAAAAAGATCGTAGGAGGGGTGCAAAACAATCCACACCGTTGCTTGAAGACCATTGCTCCCTTTTGCCCTGAAAGGGCAATCTTCGAAAGCCCAGGGCGCAACCCTGGATGGCGGTGTGTTATCCACCAAGAGCCCTGAAAGGGCGTGCTACCAAAACTAGACCGATACGTTTCGCCTTGCGCAACTTAGCGCGCCCCTTCAGGGCTCGATACGTTACGGGCTCGATCCCTGGGCTATCGAAGATGGGCCCTTCAGGCCCACAAGCGGGTGTGTCGAGCGTCTCGTTACCCTCGCGTAGGCCGGAACGAGCGGTAGCACCGCAGCGGCATCGGACTATCGTGCGGTCAATAGTTTTAGGCCCGTAAGAGGAAGTAACGCCGTTATAACCAATACTGCTAAGAAGGTCCCGTCATATGCGGAAAACGAAAATGTACTTATGGGGAACAACAGGGTGAGATAAACAACAGACAAAAATCCTTCCGATTGGCTGAAACCACCACCCGTAAAGCTTGCCGAAATCATCATGAATAACGGACCGGTGACCCAAATTCCATGCGTACCAATAAGACTACAGATCAGAGTGTCATGTCTCCTCGGAGAAAGAAACAATGTGGCAACGGTACAAGTGACGAAAGGTGACAGAAACGTAAGGAGAACGGAGCTTTTTCAGCCGAAGCGTTGACGGACAATCCCGTGTACCATTACGGCAGGCGTCCAAAAAACCACACCTGCGAAAACAAACACCGCCAAGAAAAACGCGACCCGCAGAAGAGAAGGCATGTTGAAAGTCTCCACGGCGAGTGGTTCACCGTCCCAATCTGTTTTCAGTCGTCGACGTGCCGGCAAAGCCAAGTCGAAGAGAACAAGCCTCGGCAGAGACGGCTCCTCAAGGCGACCGGTACCGTCAGTATCCCGCACATCAGGGCACAAAGCAAGTAGATTCGTAGGCCGGAACGAGCGGTAGCGCTGCTCCGGCACCTGACGATACGCGTGGGCCTCGTGCTACTCGGCCCACCCTACGCCTGCCGCTGCTGCGCGGAGCTTGTTCCGGCCTACCGGGCCTGGTTTGCCCCATGTGTTACGATGTGGTAATAATGGATTGAATCGTTCAGGCGCCTGAAAAGGTTTGCGAGTTGCCATGCCACGGAAGATACGGGAATTGATTGCGGACCTAACGGCGGCGGGGTTTTCGGATCGTGGCTGGAAAGGCTCTCATCGCAACTTCGTGCATCCCAACGTGTCAAAACCTGTTACCGTCTCGGGAAGGCTGGGAGATGACGCAAAGAAGTACCAAGAGCGAGCCGTAACGAAAGCGATCGAGGAATCGAAAAAATGAATTCTGCATCAAAATATGTAAAGATTGTCGAATGGTCCGATGAAGACCAATGCTTCGTGGGTAGCTGTCCCGGACTGTTTTACGGCGGATGTCATGGTGACGATGAAAAAAAAGTGTTCGCCGAATTATGTGAACTCGCGGAAGAAACGATCGTGTTATACGGCCGCGAAGGAAAACAGTTGCCGGCGCCCACTTGCGGCCACGATTTCGCAAACGTGATTAGTGGTACAACGACGCCGAGCTAACGACCGGACACTTGCTCGGAATAATATCGAAAAAAGAGGGACGCAGGTTTGTAGAAGAGAAGATGGGTGCGAGCACCC
>CAUYYY010000134.1:0-6211 GCA_963577165.1 Planctomycetota bacterium
AAAACGGTGCATCTCAAAACCGACCGACCACCAGCAAATCCTCCTCGACCGCCTCAAACTTCGGCTGCCGAGAATAAACCAAACTCAAATGTAGTGACGACTTTGCACCCGCCACCCAGAATGCGCCGGCTGTTGAGCAGATTCTAGCGCCGGACGTTTTTGTCCATCGCTTGCCCCAGTTCCGGCTGCTTCTCACCCTCGAATAGCGTCCACACGCGAGCATCGCGACGCAGTTTTGCCAGATAATTCTTCACTTGGTTGTTGATCTTTTCACGACGTAAGGTGTCGCGGATTTTCGCCTGCGCCTCAACAAACGGTGTGCGGCCCGCCTCCTCGCGCTCAGTCACCCGAATTATGTGATAGCCTGTCTTGTCCTCCAAGACCGGACTCAACGAGCCGATCGGAAGCCCGAACAGCGCCTCATCCATCGTTTTCGACGCCAGCGCGCCCTGCGTGGTCCAATCATGTCGGCCGCCCTCGTCCGCGGTGAAACCGTGCGAATGTTTTTTAGCGACCTCGCTCAGGGATGCCCCTCGGATCAGCACCTCGTTACCTAAATCGCAAATCTTTTGTTCGGCCTCTTGCTTAGTCGCAAATCGGTCGAAGCGGACCATGATCTCTTCCCAGCGAGTCCGCGACTCGAGTTCGTAATCCGGCAAGTGTTTCTGGTAATATTCGAGCAACTCGGCAGGAGAGATTTCCACATCCCGATCAATTTGCTGCGAAAGCCATTGCTGCGCGATCGCTCTCTCGCCAAACGCCCGGCGTTTGTCATCCAGAGAAGAACCGAACTTGCGAAGCTCTGTGTCCAATTCAGCCGGGCTGGCGACGTTCATATCTTCCAACAGCTTGGGCAGTTGAAGCGAATCGAACCGCTCAGAGAGCCGCTCTTCAATATCGGGCATTCTCTCTTTGTCGACTGAGAAGCGGAACGCGCTATAAAGCAGTTTGGTCTCGATCAACTGGTTCAGGGCCGATTTGATGGCCTGACGACGAACCATCGGCAGTTGTGACTCCGGGATCGCCGCACCGTTCTTGGAAAGCCACTCATCGACCTGGGGCAGAATTTCGCCAGCCAGCACGATCTCGCCATTAATTCGCGCGATGATCTTACCCCCCTCGATCACTTGTGACTCGGCGGCGGCCTGTCCTACCGGCACGATCACCAGCGCGATTGTCAAAAGTCTAGAAAACACCCGGACCGCACCCTTTTCCGAAACGCAATGAGACACGCGGCACCCGCACAACGGGCTGCTAGCACCAGGAGAAAAGCGGCGGGATTATAGGAAGGATTTCAGCCCGGCCGCAACAGCGATTTGACCGTTTCGACGACCTTGCTCGTGGTCACAATCTCTTTGGACAAAGGCAGATAGGCCGTCCGGCCGTCCACCATCCGCAGCCGCTGCTCGCTCCGGGCCACAAGCCGTCGCATCTGCTCCCGGTCGGCGTAGCCAAACACGACGTAGTGATCTTCGACGTGAATCGACCGAATCGACCGCTGGTGGGCCCAAATCCGCAATTCGCCAAATGACAACATTTGCTCGACCGGCTCGGGCAGGGGCCCAAATCGGTCCGCCATTTCCGCGGCAAAATCGGCCAACTGCTGCTCGTCGACGATCCGTGCCCAGCGTCGATAAAGATCGATTTTGCTGCGCATATCGGGCACGTAATTGCGCGGCAGATAAGCATTGCCCGGCAAATCGAGATTGACGTCGATCATCTCCTTCGGTGGCAGACGTTTCAGCCGCCGAACGGCCCCGTCCAGCAGCGCACAATAAAGTTCATACCCGATTGTCGCAATATGCCCACTCTGCTGAGTGCCGAGAATGTTACCAGCACCCCGGAGCTCGAGATCGCGCATGGCGATCGAAAAGCCCGCACCCAGTTCGCTAAATTCTTCGATGGCTCGGAGCCGCCGCGCGGACTGGGGCGAGAGATGTTTTTTTTCGTCGATGAGCAAATAGCAATACGCCCGATGCTTATATCGTCCGACCCGGCCACGCAATTGATGCAGATCGGCCAGACCGTACCGATCGGCATCGTCGATAAAGATTGTGTTTGCCGTCGGAATGTCGAGCCCGCTTTCGACAATCGTTGTCGCTAGCAACACGTCGAATTGTCGCTCGACAAATCGCATCATCACGGATTCCAAATCACCCTCGGCCATCTGGCCGTGACCGATTTCGATCCGTGCCTCCGGCACGATCCGTTGCAGTCGCTGGGCTACTAGCTGAATGTCTTGGATGCGATTGTGTACGAAAAAGATTTGTCCGCTACGGTTGAGTTCTCGCAGAATGGCGTGGCGAACCAGTTCCTCGTTAAACCGCGTGACCCGAGTCTCAATGGCCAGTCGGTCCTCGGGCGGGGTCTCCAGATTCGCGATGTTCTTCACGCCCAGTAGCGACATGTGCAACGTTCGCGGGATCGGTGTGGCGGTCATCGTCAGGACGTCAACCGTGGTCCGCAGAGATTTGAGCCGCTCCTTTACCTCGACGCCAAATCGCTGCTCCTCGTCGATAATGACCAGCCCCAGGTTGTGGAAAGCCACGTCGCGCTGAGCCAGCCGATGGGTGCCGATGACAATATCGATCGAGCCGGCCGCCAACCGCTCGATCGTCTCGCGCTGTTGCTTCTTCGTTGCGAAACGCGACAGCGAAGCGATTTGGAACGGGAACTCCGCCATCCGGCTGCTGAACGATCGGCGATGCTGTTCAGCAAGAATGGTGGTCGGCACCAACACCGCCACCTGATAGCCGTTGTCGACCGCTTTGAACGCCGCACGCATGGCCAGCTCGGTCTTGCCAAATCCGACGTCGCCACACAACAGCCGATCCATCGGCTGCGGCTGCTGCATGCTCTCTTTGATCGCGGCGATGCCCGTCAACTGGTCCGCCGTTTCAGTGTACGGAAACGACGCGTCGAATTCCGCTTGCCAGGCAGTGTCTTCAGGGTATCGGATACCCGGCCGCGCGGCACGCACCGCCTGTGCTTCGATCAATTCCGCTGCCAAGTCGGTGACCGCTTGCTCGGCAGCCTGCTTCTGACGGGCCCACGCCTTGCCGCCGATCTTGGCCAGCGCTGGATTGGTCTTTGTCCCGCCAACATATTTTTGCACCAACTCGATTTTGCTCGCCGGCACAAAAATCTTGGTGCCGCCATAAAACTCCAAGGCCAGATGCTCTTCGGCGCCGCTCTCCTTTTGCAGCAACGACAAACCACGATAGCGGGCCAGCCCGTGAGCCAAATGGACCACTAGGTCGCCTTCGCGCAGATCGAGAAAACTGTCGATCGCCCGGCCCAGTCGACGTCGGGCAGGTCGGGCCAACTCCGTGCGCTGAAACAGTTCACTTCCGCTTAGCACGGTGATCCGATCGGCGACCCAATGGAACCCATGGCTGATTCGGCCAATCGGGAAATGCAACCGGTCGGTCGTCGTCAGTTCCGAATCCGCGAAAATCTCCGCCAGCCGTTTCGATTCGGCGTCCGTCTCGCAGACAACGAATACGCTTTGTTCATGGCCGACCGCTTCGAGTTCGCTACGGACTTTACCAATGTCGCCGCTGAATCGTTCGACGGACTCAATGGGTAGATGACATGTCGTTTCGATCGAACCGGTCGAAACACTGTCGCAGGTGACCGAGGCGAACTCGGCAATCTGTCGCATCGTTTCACGCGTACTGTGAAACGACTGTGGCCGTTCGAGTCGTTCGAGGTAGAGTCGCCCTGCTCGCTCCAAATCGTCCGGCTCAACCAACAGAAACCAACTGTCACTCGGCAGATACGCCGTCAAATGGTCGCGATCGTGCTCGCTCGGTGACAGCACGGTAATGTCGATCGAGTCGACAGCGCTCAGACTTCGCTGACTCGTGACCTCAAATTTGCGAAGCGACTCGACCTCGTCGCCGAATAGCTCGATCCGCACCGGACCGTACCAGTCGGGTGCAAACACATCGAAGATGCCCCCCCGCCGAGAAAATTCGCCCGGCAGTTCCACCGCGCTCGTGTTGTGGAATCCATGCTCAAGGAGCCAGCCGGCAAGCTCGTCGTCATCGAACTGCTGGCCCACCGCCACGCGTCGCGTCGATTCCTCAAGCGAGGCTCGGTCGGGCACCGGCTGCAGTAGGCTCTGGATGCTCGTGACAATCACGGCCGGCGCTTGCGAGCTGTCCAACAGCTTGAGCAACCGCATCCGGTCGCCGTAGATTTCATCGTGCAGCACTTGCTCGCCAGGATCGGTTTCCCAAGCCGGAAAACGTTGGATCTCAGCCGACTCAATGTTGTCTTCTGCAAAGACGATCAAGTCGCCGCCCAACTCATCGGCATCGTCCGGAAACGGACAGACAATCACCAACGGTCCGGCGGCGCAACGGGCCAGCGCCGCGGCCACCAGCGCGCGCGAAGATCCCCAGACTCCGCTCAATGCGGCGTCCCGCCCGCTGGCGAGACTCGCCAGACACTGCGCAAAGCCGTCATGCTGCTCCAAGCGACGAACCAAATCGTGCAGCGGGTCCGCCGCAATGCCTCCCACAGTTGCATCCGCCATGTGCTCGTGATTCTAACTCATTGGCTGCGTCAATGGGAGCCGAGAATCGAGCGGGAAAACGACAAACTGAACTGAGACTCGAAATGAATCAGACTTGCTTTCTAGTGACTGGAGCACATTCCCGCGAAGACACTTTGTTCGTAGGATACAGCATCATCTGGGACGATGCCCAAACAGCAGATTGGCCCAGCCAACCGATCGACTCCTGTATTTGGCCCGGTTTGACATGAGCGAATTCCTCACCGTTCTTTACGCCGTGTTGTCGGTGTTTGTCGTGGTCGGGTCGGGCGTAGCCATGCGGTCCTTGAACTGGCTCACGGAAGCCTCCGACACCAGTCTTCTGCGCGTCACGATCAATCTCCTCGTTCCCTGCTTGATTCTCGATTCTATTCTTGGAAACCAGGCCCTAGATAAACCCGAGAACATATTCATCCCACCGCTCATCGGTTTCGGTACGGTCGTACTCGGACTGGCCGTGGCGGAGGTCATGCAGCATCTGACTGGCCTGGAAAGTGTCAAATCTCGGCGGACCTTTGTCTTTGCGATCGCTGTTTACAATTACGGATATATTCCCTTGCCTTTGGTCCTGCTCTTGTTCGATCGGGAAACGGCTGGTGTGCTCTTTGTGCATAACGTCGGTGTGGATGTCGCCATTTGGACTCTGGGGCTGGCTCGCTTGAACGGAAAACATATCGACCGAAATATCCGTAAGCGGGGATTCCCCGCTCGCCCCGAGCCAGTCTGCCGCCCCGCCACGCCCTGAGGCTAACGTTCGGCCGTGATTCGGAGGCTCAGACTTCACGAGGTCGTATCGACCGCTCGATTTGCCGGTCGTCCGATTTGTTGGACACGACGGGCTCGAAGCTTTCTGTTTCCCCGCCGAAGAGCCACGATTTCTCGTCGCAGCTCGTGCGCAGACGAGCGGAACTTGAGCGAGACGCCCTTCAACGCGTGCACGCCTGGGAACGACTTATCGATTCCCCGCATCTGCAGAAGAGGTTTCGAGTTGCTTGCTACATCCTGCATTGCGCCATAAGAGCGAGCTCGCGGAGGGCCTCCACCCGCCGTACGGTACGGTCAAATGGGAGACCATGCTCAGGTTTTCTTTCGGCTGCCTTACGCCAAATCGACTACAACTCGCGTACTTTCAGAGACTTGATGATTGCATCCTCGCCGTTGACATAGAGTTTTGGTGGTGGGCCATTCTCTTTGACAGGGGCTTGTGTTACTCGTCAGGGCGGGTCGACACCGTTTCTCGCACCGGCGCCCTCAGCATCTCCTCGACTTCATTCCGTTCGATCGCTTTGGCCACAAATTCAAACGCTTCATCATTCGCCGCAAGGATTCTATGAATATCCTGCTGTGTGTGAGTAAAACACATGAACCATCCGCCGACCCAATAGATCCCCCTTGAAATCATCTCCTGCATGTAAAGCGTATGTACCTTATCGTTTTGGTCGCCATAGTCGAGCGATAGAATGAAATGATCCGAACGCCCCGCAACTTTGGCCTTGACCCCATGCTTCTCAATGGATGCGGCGATTCCGTCCCGAAGCACTTTCCCGTTCCTATTGATCGTCTCAACAACTGGCTTTGTCCGCAGTTCGTTCAAGACCGCAACGCCAGCAGCGAGGGACACGGTGTCACTGTAGTAGGTGCTACTTATGA
>CAUYYY010000135.1:0-6190 GCA_963577165.1 Planctomycetota bacterium
AGCTTCGGTCTGAGAATCACGCGCACGGGCGTTCCGACTGGCGGGATGCGGTCGGTCAGCGCCTCGAACAGAAGTCCCTCGTTGGCCTGGGTGCTTTTGATCGGTAGATCGAGCATGGCACTGGGAAAATTCGATACGCAGATAAAGTCACCTCCTTCGGCCTCATAATGGCGATTGCCGGTCGACGCGTCGGTCCAGAAGCCGCTGCCCGCGAAGACCCAGCCATGCGTCATCGGCTTTTTCGTCGAGAGGTCGCGGATCCATTCTTGAGCTTGGACCTGGCGTTTCTTGCCGTCTTTTTCCTGCCACTCGACCCAGACTTCGATCTCAGTGCCGCTGGCCGGTTGATAGGTGGGGGTGAATCGCGCCGGCTCGCCGGTTTTGGCCCCCAGCGCTAAAAGCGCCGCGTGGGCCAAGTAGGCTTTGGTATCGAGTGTGACGATCGACTCGTGCTCCTTCGAGCCTCGTATGCAAGCGAACATTTCGAGCATGCCTCGGCGAAGACAGACTTCGCCATCGAGAATCACCTGTTTGTGCTTAACATCGAGCCAGGCATCGTCGTTGGGGGCCAGGCGTTTGGCTCCGAACGGCACAGGCAACTTGGGCACAGGCAATTTCGGCTCGGGCAGTTTGGGCGGCTTTGCCGGACCTTCTATCCCTTGCGTATTGGCTGTCCCTTGCATATCGGTCTTCTCCGTGTCAATTGGCGCTGTGGATCCTGAAGCTGTTAAGCAAGTCACGGACAGCAAAACACCGGCAGTTAGCACCCCGGCTGCTATCCAATACGACCTTCCAATACCTTTGACTGTATGAAGCAGCCGGGGTGCTAGTATTTTGTTTCTTGTGAGCTGCCTCATAACGGCACTCCTGGTTCGCAAAGTCACGGTGAGAAAAAGCAGTCATCGGGGGCAGAAAACCTGATCAGGCTTGTGTAGGATAGCAGATACGAACGGTCAGGTCCATTCGGTGACGAGTACGTACCTCTGCAAAATGGAATCACGATGTCCACGACGATGACGCGACGGAATTCGCGTTCGGCCAAAAACGGATCATCCCTATTTAATACGAAGGACCTCTGGCATCTTCCCTTGCCCAAGGCGATCGCCAATGAATGTCGGCCCGGAAACGGAGGCGACGGATGGGATGCTTGGACCGTTCACCTAGGGAAACAAAAAAGGCCGCTGCCGTTGGCGCAGTTGTTCCCTGGAAGGCAATCGCCACTGGCGTGGAACTTGCCGGATCGCCTGGGTGAAAGTGACACGGAGCGACTGATCCTGGCATTGGGCAGTAACAGCTCGGCAGCGAAGGTGGCTCGACAAGAGCAACTCGAGCCGTGGCTGGTCGAGGCGGCAGACGCCGCGCCGAACGTGGCCTACGCACTGGAATGCTTGGCGTTGGTTCACGCACTCCCCTCGCTGGCCCGGCACGTGACGCCCAGGCTGTGGTGGAGTCTGCTCGAACACTTGATCACCACGGCTCAGTCGGTCGGTTCGTATGCGGCGGAAGATGTGCCGCTGGCGCCCCAGTTGCTGTGCGGTGAGCTGCCGCTGGCGCTCGCCTACACATTTCCAGAAATCAAGGCGTGTCGTCGGCTCCGCAAGCTGGCGCATCAGGCGCTCTCAGAAGGCCCTGTGCAATTATTAGATGGCGAAGGAATGCCGCAGAGTTGCTATCTGCACATGCTGCGTCCGCTGCTCGCCTGCTGGACCCGTTGCAGTGCTATGGGCGACAGCGTGGAAGGCGGCTGTTGGGATGAAGATGCGGAGACCCAGTATCAGTGGTTGGTCCGCCAGAGTCTGCGGCTGACCCGCGGCGATGGCTCTCAGGCGTTTAGCCACGGCTCGGCCGGCCGCTGGCGCCTCGACTTGTTCAAATCGGCCATGGAGAACGGCGGTGACGATGACGATTGGGCGGCAGCCGAGGCTTGTTTGCCCAGCGGCAGCGCGTTCGAAGACGACACAAACGCCGATCCGCCCGGACCAGCAGAGAATTCGGAATGGTCGGGCGTGGCCGTATTGCGCAACAACTGGTCGCGTCGCAGCAATCTACTGGCGGTGAAATATGGCAGTGGCGATCTGGAAATCGATCTAAGCTGTGGCAAGAACGTTTTGCTGAGCGGCACGTGGGCCTTTGATCTTAGCGTCAATGGACGGCCGCTACGTGCCACGGACGACTGGGAAGAGGTCTGTTGGGTTTCTGACGAAGACGTCGACTATTTAGAACTTGAAATCTCACTTACCGATGGCGTTCGATTGCAGCGGCAACTGCTGTTGGCTCGTGAAGATCATTTTTTATATCTGGCCGATTGTGTGCTGGGCCTGTCGGGCGAAAAGGGTCTGACAGATGGAAAGGCGGAATATACGAGCCGCCTGCCGCTCTCAGCAGATGTGGAATTTCGGCCAGCCAAAGAAACACGAGAGGGCTACTTAGCAACCGATAAGAACCATGCTTTGGTCATGCCGTTGGCGCTGCCGGAGTGGCGCGTCGATCCGCGACACGGATCGCTGGAAGCACGCAGCGGCCAGCTGCTGTTAAACCAAACGACGACCGACCGAAACCTTTGCTGTCCGCTCTTTTTCGACCTCGATCCTCGCCGAATCGCGAAGCAACGCACCTGGCGACAACTGACCATCGCCGAGTCGCTGCAGATTGTTCCGGCGGATGTCGCCGTCGGCTATCGGATTCAGTGTGGCAAGGACCAATGGCTCACCTATCGTTCGTTGGACGATCCGGCAAACCGTACGCTGCTAGGGCACAATTTATCGTCGGAATGCGAGTTTGGCCGCGTTACGGAAGAGGGCGACGTCGAGGAGTTGTTGGAAATCGAATAGAGCAGGGTAGGGCGTCGAAAGCACCCCGGCTGCTATCCAATACGACCTTCCAATACCTTTGACTGTATGAAGCAGCCGGGGTGCTGGTAGTTTACCAGATCGCTAGAACTTTCGATGAACGACATCGCGACGCGCGTCGCCCACAACGTGAACCGCGTGCGCGAGCGAATTGCCCGTGCCGCCGAAGCGGTCGGTCGAACGGCCGAGGACGTTTTGCTCGTGGCCGTGACGAAGTATGGCAACGTGGCGGAAGTCGAGGCGGTGGTTGCGGCCGCGTGTCGAACGCTTGGCGAAAGTCGTCCGCAAGCCCTATGGGAGAAAGTGCCCCAAATCGCGGCGGCCCAAATTACGGCGGCTCAGATCACAGCGCCCGAGGTCGAGTGGCACCTGATCGGCCATCTCCAGAGAAATAAGGTCCGACGCACGCTGCCCCTGGTCTCGCTGATCCACAGCGTCGATAGCCTTCGTCTCTTGCAAGCGATCGATGAGGCGGCCGCCGATCGAGGTCAGCCGGCAAGGGTTCTGTTGGAGGTCAACATCTCGGGAGATCCCGAAAAGCATGGCTGGTCGGTCGATGCGTTGCGCCACGCCGTGGAGGGACTCGCAGACTATCGGCGCGTCGAAGTGCGGGGACTAATGACCATGGCTAGCCGGACGGGCGACGAGCAGGTCGCGCGGGCAAATTTCGCCAGCCTGCGAGCCTTGCGAGACGAGTTGGCTGCGGACTGTCCCGCAAACGTGGAGCTCGTTGAGCTTTCGATGGGAATGAGCCGCGATTTCGAAGCGGCGATCCACGAGGGTGCGACCATCGTGCGGATCGGATCTGCGCTGTTTGAAGACTTAAGCGGGGCTGTTTGAAGACTTAAGCGGGGCTGTTTGAAGACGCAAGCGGGGTTGTTTGAAAGCGTAATCGGATGATCGCTCGGTAGCGGTCTCATTTCGCCATGATATCTGAGCGACGTCGCACTACCTCGATCGGCTGCAACTCTCCGGCATCCAGCTCTCCGGAGACCTGCCGGATGGCTTGGGGCACAGCCGGCAGCGGTGTCTGGTATTCTACGACAACCGGCGATCGCTCGACTCGCTCTGGTTCGGATGGGAGTCGACTGATTTTTTTCGGTTCCAGCGGCGGTGTGTCGTCGGCATCCGGCTGCGGCATGTTGGGTTCGACCTCGGGTAGTTCGATGAACTCGCCCGCGGGCTCTGATTCGCCGGGGTACAGCTCTTGCGGATATTCGCCCAAACTGATGTCCTGGGGACAAGTGAAGCCGTAATTGAGTACGCTCGGTCGAAACCGTCGCGCCTGATCGAGGGCCGATATATGGTGATCGTCGGTCCAGGGACCTTCGGCCAGATGCACGTCATAGAAATCGAGCAAGGTTCCGCGGCTGAGGTGGACACGATTGATCGACAGATTATGGTTGACGAGCGAGCGGTAGTAGGCACTGTCTGCCTCGGTGGCTCGTTGCTGGGCATCAAGGACCTGTTCGAGTAGCACAGTGCCCGTTTCGTATTTGGCTCGGATTGCTTGCAGTTGGCGGTGTGCGGCGATGCTGCGATTGTAGTTCGATCGCGTGACGCTATACGCCCGATCAAGTTCGGCAAATGCGGAACTCAGCTCGTCCACCACGCGAAGTTCCTGCTCGTGGATAATCGCTCGCTCGCGAGACAGATTCAACTGGGCGTTGCGAACTGCCGTGTGGCCGATTCGGTTGCCAATCGGTGTACTCAGGACCAGACCGAGTTGCCAGCCTTGGAGATCACCGCCAAACAGATCGCCAAACGCGCTGCCGTTTGCTACATCGCGTTGTCCTAACAGGTCGTCCCCAAAGCCCCGCCAGCGGTATTGTCCAACCATGTCGAGGCGAGCCCGCGTGAAGTTTCGCGAGGCAACCAGCTCGAGCTCGCGCCGCCGGATGTTCCAACGTTGTTTGCGCAGCTCGACACGGCGGGCCAGTGCGTGGGCAATCGAGTCTTGCCAATCGAATACGATGTCGACCGCAATCGGTGTATCCGCGGGCCGAATCAGACGTCCGTCACTGCTCTTAAGTCCCATCAGGTAGCGCAACTGTCGCTCGACGGTGTAAACTCCGCCGGCGGTCGAAACGGTCAGGCCGCTCTGCCGTGTTCCGCTGAGTGCATTTTCAACTTCCGTCAGCGATTCGTAGTACTGTTGGCGTGCCAGTGCCTCGCGCTCGCCGTCGGCAAAGCCGGTTTCAAATCGATTGCGAACTGCCCGCCAGGTTTGCAACGCGGCGTCTCGCCGGGCCGTTTTCGCGTCCAGATCGCGATAGGAAAAATAGAGCTGCCAGTAAGTATTCTCAACATCGTTGACGAGCGTCGTGACCGCCGCTTCAAAGTCGGCCAAGGCAATGTCCGTGTTGATGCGGCCGATCAGTACGCCACGGTAGACACCGGGCTGTGCGTTGGGACCGGCGATTCGGTTGAACGCGATGCCGGCGCCTTGCCAGAGCGGCTGACGGGCCTCCATTTCAAAGACCGTGTCGTAGGCACTGGGGAACGCATTTAACGCCACGTTGTTGCGGTTGTAGTTCGTTACGTTACGAAACGCAAAACGAGTGCCGATGGCGGCTGTTTTGCTGAACTCGGCCTGAAAATCACCGGTATTCTGTGCGAGTTTGGTAGCCCCACCGCCGAAGATCGCGTTGTTGAACGACCGTTCGCTGCGGTTGAAGATCATGCTGGCGTTGAACTGGCCATCGAAGTCAGCCAGAGCGGCTTCGGGGCCTGAGACCAAGTTAGTCTCGGTGATGGCTGGATCGTAGACCGAGGTAGTCGATGCTGGCGACGAGACAACTCGGCCGCCTAGGTCACGCATGACGGGGCTATTGGCCAGCGTCATGTGGATCGCTTCCTCCAAGGTGAGGTCCCAAGGTTCGTAGTCGCCTGGTCTCCGGACGGTGTGCGGAGGCGGCGTATTGAGCAGATCCGAAGACAACTCCTCGCACGTGTCTGGGTACTCGATTTGGGTTGCCACCGCCTGATAATGGCCGGTCGGGCCGCAAAAGTCGAATTCGCACTGACTTCGGCAGCCGGTCAGCCCGACGACAAGCCCAACGAAAAGGCATGCGGGAAGCAGTTTGTTGGCTATCATCCGTCGGTTCTGCCGGAGTAAATCGGTGTCACAGTCGAGTTGTTCGCTCGCCGCTATAACAATCAGAAGCGAAGTAAACCATGCGGTCGTGAATGGCATTAACATTTCCGTAAACCGGTACTATCAAACGGAAAAGCGTAGCTGTCATAGCACTGCATCCATAGCCATTGAAATTGGAGCCAAATCAAAGGCCGGAACAATCCTCGTGCCTGACCGTGCTAGCGCGCCTTGTTCGCTTCAGATC
>CAUYYY010000136.1:0-6074 GCA_963577165.1 Planctomycetota bacterium
CTCCTGCAGCACGGAATCGTGGAGCCGCATGGTGCGGGTCGGCGAGAGCTCGAACTGAATCAGATCGCCGCGGTCGCTCAGCTGCGAGGTCACCTCGTCGATGTTTTGGATACCGGCGCTGCGTGCAAGGTGCCGAGGGCGCCAGTCTCGCAGGCCAGCGAAATAAAGCGCGGCAGATGCTCGCTCAAGAGGGTCGTCGTCGGTCAGTGCTCGTAAACGGGCGATGTGCGGTCGATCGAGGCGGCGTATCTTTTCGGCGGTCGGAGCCAAGACTATTCCGCCGCCGATGGTTTCAACCGGCGACTCGCTACGAATCACGAACGGCTGTCCCCAGACGGCCACAGCCGGTTCGCGGATAAACAATTGCGCCAGCGTCGATTGGCCGGGAGCCAACTCATCATGTTCCAACAGCACGACCGAGCAGATGAGTTCGGCCGTACCGATGTGCAGACGAATATGGGCACGGTTTTTCAGTGGCCGCCGTGCCGAGGCGACCAAATCGAGCCGAACACTCAGTCGTTGGCTCTTTACCAAATGACCTGGGCTGGCTAACTCCTGTCCTCGGCGGATTTCGCTGTGGTGGACCCCACCGAGATTCACAGCGGCCCGCTGTCCGCGATGGATTTGATCCGCCGTGCGGTCGTGATTTTGCAGTCCACGGACGCGGACAGCTGGACCTCCCGGCGCTAGGTCCAGCGGATCGCCTACCGAGATGCTGCCGCTCTGTACGCTGCCGGTCACGACGGTGCCATGTCCGGCGATCGTAAACGATCGATCGATCGCCATGCGAAACGGGCCGTTGAGGTCGTCTGTCTGATGTGATTGAACCCGGCGGTCGGCTGCGGCGCTCAGCGCCGCGCGAAGCTCGTCGAGCCCTTGCCCCGTATGGGCGCTGGTTCGGACCAATGGCGCCTTGGCAAGAAACGTGTTCCGAATGAGATCTCGCACTTCGGATTCGACCAGATCGATCCAATCCGGTTCTGCCAGATCACACTTGGTTAGGGCAATGACGCCGGCCGAGAGATCGAGCAGTTTGAGGATTTCGAGATGTTCGCGCGTTTGCTGCTTGACCGAATCGTCGGCGGCCACGACCAACAATGCCAGATCGATGCCCGTGGCGCCGGCGAGCATGCTTCGCACAAACCGCTCGTGGCCTGGCACGTCGACGATGCCCAAGCGGACTTGGCCGAGAGTTAGTTCGGCGAATCCGAGTTCGATCGTGATCCCCCGTTTTTTTTCCTCGGGAAGTCGGTCCGTGTCGACCCCGGTGAGCGCTTTGACCAGCGTGGTCTTGCCGTGGTCAATGTGGCCGGCAGTGCCGAGAATCAGATCAGTTGGCATGAGTGAATTTTAGAGGGCCGCTAGCTTTTAGCCCAGGCCGCCAGGCCGGAACGGGAAGCAGGAGTCAGGAAGCAGGCCGCTCGCTCTGCAAAAGAACAATGCCACAGCAAATCATCGTGGCCCGCAACACACTTGATCTCGGCCAGATCGCCTTACAAGTCACATGCCAGGTCGTAGATCTCTTCGGCATCGAGGACTTGGTCGTTGCTCGTGAAGAGACGGCGGATCGCGGCCTTGTGAATCTTCATTTTCGTGCCGCCGACACCCAGTGCGCCGTAGCAGACGGTCAGCCCGCCGCCGGAGCGAGGCCGCTCGACAGCTTTATCGGTGACCTCAAACCCGCTGATTCCCAGGGGCGGAACGGCACAGAGATCGATGGCCACATCGAGCATTTGGCACGCTTCGCGGTCCACCGCCGAGAGTAGTTCGACGCCGGCGGTGCCGGCCGAAATGACGACTTGTGCGCCGTCGAGCGCCGCAGCCAGTCCGGAGGGTGAGGTGGTCTCGTGCGGCTCAAGCTCGGCACCCTTGATCACTGCCGCGACTGAGTCGCACGCCTGTTGTGCCCGATCGACGCTTCGCGATGCGGCCCGAACCCGCGCACCCTGTCGGGCGAGCAATCGCACGACGCGCTGTCCGACCGGACCGGTGGCGGCCAGCACCAACGCCGTCGCACCGGAGAGCGAGACATGACGGCCGGCAGCCAACACGGCAGCAGCGGCCGTGGTATTGGCTCCGGCCGAGTCGAGCATGACCGAGACACGCACCGGTCCGAAGAAGGTTTCGGTCACGGCTTTGAGCACCGCAGAGCCCGCCGCCACGTCCGACCCGCCGATGAAGATCGCCGTGCTGGCCAGCTCCTCGGCGCCTCGGGTAAACATGGCCCCACGGACCAGGCCCTGCACGCTCTCGGGCGTGACATTGGCATGGCGAAATAGATGGTCCACGTCGGCATCGACCGCCACGACCCCATCGAAAGTACAAGGCTGGGCGTCCGTGTCGAGCTGGATGAGGATTCTTTTTTTGGTCATGGCAGGTTGAGGAGCTACGGATGGAACATATTGCGCTACAAAAAAGCCCACGCGACCGCCACCAGCGGTCCGTGGGCTATCGTTACCTACTCAGCGCGACTAGAAACCACGGAACGGATGTGCGGCTTCATCTTTACCGGCGAGCATCTCGTCGACGGTCGGCTTGTCGGCCATGGCACTCTTGATCGCATCCTTGACGGCTTGGTAGTTGAACTCGTAGATTTTTTTGTCGTCTTTGGCCTCGGGATGGATGAAGACGCCACAAACGCAGACAAGGTTCTCTGCCTGATCTTTCGGGATGACGCCGTCGGCGACCGAATCGGCAACCGCCTTGGCGACCGCGGCCTGGGCCGGACCGAACATTTGGACGGCCTGCGTCATGCCTTTGATCGTCACCTTGGTGATCAGGACCGTCGCAGGTTTCACCGCCAGGTTGGGTGTCAAAACCGCCAGCAGATTCGAATGCCCTTCACTCTGACGCGCCAAGGCATTGGCGAAAGCCGAGCCGACGGGGCCCTCCTTGTCGCCAATGAGCAAATCAATGTGAGCAATTTCGTTGCCATCGCCCACCAACGCTTCACCGACATGCATTGCCATATCTGAATCTCCGTACTTCTTTCAATGTGATCGCGGTGCGAGTCCGGTGGGCCGCTGCCTGATCCTGCGAAGGTCGCAGCTCCGGTCCCTGCGCCAGGGTAACCGACTCGCCATGAGAAACCCCTAACGATACCAAACTTTGGCCGATATACAAGCCAGTGCCGAATCGTATGACATCGCAAAATCAACAGGCTTTGGCTCTCGGATTTGTCGGACGACCTTACCGTTCGGCCTTGTTGTCGCCCAACGAGCGGCCTACGTTGGCCCTATGTCCGAGAGGTTGTTGATCGTTGGTGCGAGTGTCCGGGCAGCCGCTTTTTCGGCACGTCAGGCTGGAATGAAGCCGCTGGCCGCCGACCTGTTCGGCGATGTCGATCTGCGGCGTTGTTGCCCGACAGTACGGGTAGAACATTATCCGCAGGGGCTTCTCGACGCGTTACGAAAGATCGACCATTCCTGGCAACTTGGCCGGACGCCGTGGATGGTTACCGGCGCGCTGGAGAATCGGCCCGATCTGGTCGAGCAGATGGCAGCCGAGTGGCCACTCTATGGAAACAGGGCCGAGGTGCTACGATCGGTTCGCGATCCGGCGATGCTGGCCGACGCGCTCTCCGCGGGCGGATTCCTTTATCCCCAGACCGTCCTTGAGGGTGACCAGTGGGTGGGGCAACATCCCAATACCGGCGAGACGGGAGCCGGTGAGACGTGGCTCTGTAAACCGCGGCTGGGCAGTGGCGGTGGCGGCATCGTTGTTTGTGACAACATCGTTTGTGACAACCCGACGAATGAAAACGGAGCAGCGCAACAGGCGTTGCGGCCATCGCACTATTTGCAGCATCGCATTGAGGGGACGCCCTCGAGTGCCGTTTATGTGGCCGCCCTCAGCGAGTGTCGTCTGCTGGGAATAACACAACAGATGATCGGCACCGCCTGGGCGGGCGCCGGTGGATTTCAATATGCTGGTTCGGTCGGCCCACTCGACGTGGGAGAAACACTTTGGCATTCGTTCGACGTATTGGGCCGGCATCTAGCTCAACGCTTTCGTCTCGTCGGCTTGTTCGGTGTCGACGCGATACTTTCCGGCGATCGGCTGTGGGTGATCGAGGTCAATCCACGCTACACGGCGTCGATCGAGATCCTCGAACGAGCGCTCGGCATCCGCGCCGTGGCAGAGCACGTGTCGGCCTGTCGCGACGGCCGATTGCTGTCCGAGGTGCCCGTCTCAGTGCCCGTCGCAAGCGCTGGCCCGACCGCCCCTTGCCATGACAATTCGTGTTATGACAACGCGTGTCATGGCAAAGTAATTCTCTATGCCGAGCGGGAAACGGTTGTGCCGGAGGCGTTTTCGCGATATGCCCAGCAGTGCAACGCCGATTCGTCGTGGCCGAGCGTGGCGGACATTCCCGCGGCGCGAACTCGCATTCCGGCCGGGTGGCCGATCACGACGCTTTTTGCCAGCGCCGCGAACGAACGCGAAGTGCTGGCGACGCTACGTGCGCAAACCGAAGTGACGCGCGGGCGGTTTTTTGCGTCTAGGTAAGCCGTGGCTCGTAGTCAGGCTGGCCGGCCAGGCGGGCGATTTCGCGAAGAAGGTGCTTGGTCAGTTCGACCTGGGCATCGCGATCGGTGGCCCGTCCGTTGTAGGAAGAAATATCGATCGGCTCACCGACGATCAGACGGGACCGTGTCGGTTTGAAGAGGGTGGCGAAGATGGAATGGGCGATCGGAGTCCCGGAAATGTAGCACGGCACAACGGGGACGCCTGCCCGCAGCGCGATCAGCGCCGCGCCGCGCCGCCCGGGCAACAGGAGCTGGTCGGTCTTGTTCAGTCTTCCTTCAGGAAACATTCCCACCAGCTCACCCGACTGGGCGTAACGAATGGCTGCGAGGGTTGGGCCCGTATCCATTCCGCTACGCGAGACGGGAATGCACTGGGTAACACGGAGAAACCAACCGAGCGCCGGATGCTCACAGTATTCGCGGGCGACCATCCAATGCACGACACGATTGGCGAGGAGTTGAATCATCACCGGGTCGAACGGTCCGCGGTGATTACAAACAATGATCGCACCTCCCCGGGGCAGGCGGAGTCCGCCCTGCGGCACTTGGGCTCGCCAAAGAATCCGGGCCGTGAAAAAGGCGTAGAGGTAGAAAATGTACTGAAACGGCGTGTAGTTGGTCCGTCGCCAACATGCCGCAATCATTGCCATCACGGTGCCATAGAGGACAAAGAGCACACCGAGGGCCAGCCAGTACGTTCCGTCGGGTGTCAACATCGAAGTGTCCACGGCCAGATGAAGTGGGCCGATCGGCTGAAACACACCGGGCCCATGCGGAGAACAGCATACCAGCCGCGTCGCCGCAACGCGAGACGGTCAGGATGATCCGACGAATAACATCCGCAACAGGAAGCACCCGTATGGGGTTCAGGGTTTAGGATTTCGGGACAACACTTAACCCTAATGCCTGAACCCATCCCCGAGTATAGAATGCTGGAGTTATGGATAAAGCCATTCCTAACCGGCCAACCGGGTAATGCGGTTGATCGGCAGAATCATCTCCGATTCGTCCGGTTCGTACACGTACTTCATAAGGTAGGCATCTTCGGGCGTGTCGTCGTAGAAATCGCGGAGCACGCTGACGGCTCGAAAACCGCTGGTACGGAAGAAAAGCTGTGCCGGCAGATTGGTTTCACGCACTTCGAGCGTGATCCGTGTGCGGCGCTGACTCGACAGTTTGTTCACCAGCTTCTCGATCATTTGCCGGCCAACACCTTGACGACGCGCCTCGCGGCCCACCGCAAAATTGAGGATGTGCAAGCGAGTCTTGTGCAATTCATAGATCATGAAGCCGACGACCTGTTCGTCGTGTTCGGCGACCATGCCGATGCAGTTGCGTTGGCGCAGACAGCGGATGAAGTCATCTTCTGACCAAGGGAATTCAAAGCTTCCCTGCTCGGCTTCTAAAACATCGTGCATATCCCGCCGAATCATCCAACGGATATGCACACGTAGAGTTTGTCGAGGTTCGCTGTTCATGTCGGCCTCCTTCCCTGTCGGCCTGGCCAATTCGTCCATGGGATCGTCGTCGTTCCTACTAGTGCGA
>CAUYYY010000137.1:0-5997 GCA_963577165.1 Planctomycetota bacterium
AATCAACTCTTCCAGGGCCGCTAGGAGCAGCATGGCGTTGTTCTCACGAGCGGTGTGACCCATCAGGCCGATGCGCCAGACCTTGCCCTTGAATTCGCCTAGCCCGCCGCCGATCTCGATTCCATAACGGTCCAAGAGCGCTCGGCGGAGCGTCGCTTCGTCGAGACCCTCGGGCAGCCGAACCGCGTTGAGTTGCGGCAAGCGATGTCCCTCTTGCGCCGTGAACTGAAATCCCATCGCTTCGAGCCCGGACTTGAGTTTTTCATGGCAAGCAAGGTGTCGCTGGAAACATTCTTCGAGTCCTTCTTCGTGGACCAATCGCACGGCCTCGTGCAGTGCGTAGGTCATGTTGATCGGTGCCGTGTGATGGTAGACCCGTTCTTCGCCCCAGTACGAGGCCAGAAGCGAGATGTCGAGATACCAGCTCTGTACCTTGTGGCGGCGGTTGAGGATCGCCTCGACCGCTCGCGGGCTCAGCGATACGGGCGAGAGCCCAGGCGGACAGCTCAGGCACTTCTGTGTGCCTGAGTAGATGGCGTCGATGTTCCACCGATCGACTTCGACCGGAATGCCGCCGAGCGCCGTCACCGCATCGACCAGCAACATCGCGCCGGCGTCATGCACCAGCGTAGAGATCTCTTCGATCGGTTGCCACGCGCCGGTCGACGTCTCGGCCATCACAATGGCGACGACCTTGGGCTTCGCCTTGGTGAGCACCGGTTTGAGATCGTCGGGCGTGAATACCTGGCCCCACGGCTTTTCGACTCGCGTGACCTGGCCGCCGGCCCGCTCGGCCATCTCGGCCAGCCGGCCTCCGAAGACTCCGTTGACGCAAACCAGGATCGAATCGCCCGGCTCGATGAGGTTCACCACGGTCGCTTCCTGGCCCGCCGACCCGGTACCGCTCACAGCAAACGTCATTGGGTTCTGGGTGCGAAACAGACCGCGGAGCATCTCCTGCATCTCATCCATGATTTTCAGATAATAGGGATCGAGATGGCCGACCGTCGGCTTGGAGAGGGCTTGCAACACGCGCGGCGGGACGTCGCTCGGGCCGGGGCCCATGAGGATACGAGCCGGAGGATTTACTTGGGGCGGAAGTTGGTCGTTTTGGGGCATGATATCAATTCGTGGCTTTGGAGTTAGCTGAAATCGGCAGGTAAAGACGGGCAAAAACGGTCGGCGTTGACCCGGTGCGGCGGCTTCGCTAGATTACCACCCCAATCTCTTCCTAGGTAGGGTGTATGTCCCAGGCTACCGCTGTCGAATCGAGTCAAGCGTCCGAAGCGCTGCGCGGATTGTTGTCGTCGCGGATGAAGGTGTTGTATATCACCACGGACCATCGGCCTGGCGGCTGGCTGGCCGATGCGTTTGGCTCGGACAGCGCCACGGAAGTCTTGCTCGAAGAGGCAATGGGCGTCGTCGAAGGCGTGTCGCGACTCCGGGACGAGGTGTTTGATGCGGTGCTGGCCAGCCACGAGCCGGGCGTACTCGACGTGGTAGAAATGATCGAAGGTCTGCGGGCCGGCGGAAATGATGTGCCGATGGTGGTTCTGGGCACCCAGCCGCCACAGGAACTCAGTGCGATCTTGTTTGAAGTGGGTGCCGATGCGTACTGCCGGGTGCAAGACACGACGACGCGGTCGCTGATCTGGACCGTCGCCCGAGCGGTTGAGCGTCACGCGCTGATCAGAAAAAATCGGCAACTGTTGCAAGACCAGCGTCGCCGGTTGCATCACGAGCATCAAGAAGCGGATCGGCTGCTCCAGCAGCAACACTCTTTGATCGAGGAATTGCATTCGATCCGCGAGGAGACGTCCGACGAGGCGCTGGTCGGCCAGTCGCCAAAAGAAATCCCAAGAAAAAGCGCTGTAACGCCCCGCTTGAGCGCTGCGGCAACCTACGCCTTGCCGGACCGCCTGGTGTCGCACTATCGTGAACTGCTCCGAGCGTATGTTATCATGGGCGCGGGCAATCTGGCCGACGAGATGAAACCGCTCGCCGAGTTGTTGATCGGCGGAGGGGTGACGGCCCGGCAAGCGATGCAGATGCACTTGAGCGCTTTGGAAGAATTGGTGCGTGGCCTCGGCAATCGGAGCGCCCGACATGTCATGAACCGAGCCGATCTGTTGGTGCTGGAGTTGATGGTCCACTTGGCGGACGGTTATCGTCAGCAGCTTGTGCAAAAGCGGAAACCGTTACGTCAGCAGGTGCTGCCTGGTATCGAATCAACACCTCTGTCGAGTCTTCCTTACGAGCCGATAACCGATGCGTGACGAAGTGACAACGGTCGCCGAGCTGCGGCAGCGCGTGGCCGATTTTGTGGCGGCCCGTGACTGGGAAAAGTTTCACGCCCCGAAAAATATCTCGATGGCGCTGGCCATCGAGGCGGCCGAGTTGATGGAACACTTCCAGTGGATCACGGCCCAGGCGTCACGCCGTGTCGGTGCGGACCGTGACAAACTGGCCGCGGTGGGCGAAGAAATGGCCGATGTCTTGTGCTACCTCTTGGCGCTTGCCAACGAACTCGACGTCGACTTGGCCGAGACGCTGCAAGCGAAGATGGTCAAGAACGAGCGGAAGTACCCGGCAGACGAATACCGAGGCCGCTATGGCCCGGAGGATGACGGCGATTTCGGACTTTCCTAGCGAGTGGTCGTGCTGCGTTGGGCTTGCATTCTCTGCGGTCCGATCGCTAGGCCGATCCAACCTTCGTCGACCACGAATTGGTTGATTTGCAAATCGGCGATCCGCTCATCGTCCGCAAATTTTCCGCGAATCAACTCGACCGGGCGATTCTTCGACAGCATCTTGACAAACATGCTGCGCAAGACGATTTCCTCGCGAGCTTTCAGACGCTGGGCCGTTTCCAATTGAACCGCTCCTTCGCGCACCAACTGGGCATGCAAACCGGCAGGCTGCGGTTTGTAGAAAGCATGGACTCGCACGTTCGGAACGGTCAGTCGGCGAAAACGGACCTCGTCGAATGAGAGCGTTATTTTTGCCTGGCCGTCGTGGAATCGAACGCGGATGGCGTCTTCATCCGCCATCTTGACGCGGGCACTGCTGGGCATGTCCTCGGGAACTTCGACCTGGGTTATGTCCTCGAGCCCCCGGATGCGGGCCACGATGGTTTGGTACAACTGCCGTAGGGAAAGTTCCTGGCCGTCGAGCTCCAGATTTTCGACCGCATTGTTGATGGCCGATTGGTGGAGTTGTACGCTGAGGTAGCTGTCCGACGGTGCCCGAGGCCGTGGTGTGTGGGCGCCTAGTTGGTGGCTGCCGGCAAGTCGTACGCGAGCGATGGCGCGCTTGTCGGTCGTATGCATGTCGATGGGCGTCGGTTCAAGCGAGAGGTTTTGTAGCGGCACGATCAGGCGATCTTTGATCTTTTGATCGAGCGTTTCCATTTGCTTCTTCGCCTGCTCGTCCAAACGCTGGCTGACGGTTCCGGCGACTCGACTTTCGACTTCCCACAAGGCATCTCCCAGCGATTTGCGATGCTGCGATCTGGCCATGCGACGGACGAGTCCGCCAATGACCGGGACGCCGTCGAAACTGGTGTCTACGCCCATCAGGCTGCTGTCGCTGTCTGCGTTCGCTCCCGCCGGCCAGGACTGTAGCCCGTTCTCTGGTGAAACCAAAAACAGCTTGTGAGCGTAGAATGACGTGCTGCCAAGACTATAGAACGTCGCCGGACCGGCGTAAGAAGTCGTGTCGGAGTTGACTAGTCCGGTGGCCTCCAATCCAAAACGAATGTGTCGATCATCCGCGACCCATCGCACCGACAGTTTGGTCGATGTGCTACTGACTCCCTCGACCTCCGCTCCCAAAATGTTGTCGTAAACGTCTTCCTCGATGTCCTTCTGCTTTGGCAGCAACCGATTGACCAGTTCGCTGGAAAGGGCGATGCGCAGATTCGCGTTGCGATAGTGGCGCTCGAGATGGCGGCCAAGTTCCTGGCATTCCCCCTGGGCCGACCACGACAGCGAACGACCGTGCTCGGCGATCTGCCGGGCATCGGCTGCGAGCCCCAGCTCTTCGTAGCGTTCGAGGTGGGCTAGCAGTTGCGACATGTTGACCGGCTCGGCCGCCGAGTATCGAGACAGGTGAGCTGAGGCCGACGGCCGTTCGGCTTTGTCCGCCTGGTCGAGTTGGTGGGCGATCTGCCAGACATCGACACGTCGCTTGAGCGCATGCTGCGCCCGCCGAAGGTCGGTGTGAAGCGTTGCTTGCGCGAGACCATCAGCCAGTGGCGTGGTTGCTTCGATCGTTTTGGCAAGCTCGTTGAGAAGGCTCGATATCTCATCCGGCTGCGTGGGCGTATTGGCCGTGAGTCGTCGCAGGGTACCTGACGTTTTTGCGGCCCAGGTTTTGACGGCATGGGCCGACGTTTCGGAAACGAGTGCTAATTCGTCGAGCCGCGCCAAAAGCGTCGTGGGGGCCGACCACAACATCATGGACGTATCGAATGGAACAACCGTGGTGTGCAGATTCTGTTCCTGTGGGTCGACCTTCGGCAACCGCATGATTGGCATGCGGCTGCGGCTGATCGGACGCATCGCTAGCCGGTCATTGGTGCTGTCCAGGCGGACTTGAGACGGCACCTTTGGGGCGTCGACGGAAGCACGTTCGGCCGCGGCATCCGCACGTTCGGCCGCCACGATCGTCGGCTCCTCAATCGTTGGCTCCTCAATCGTTGGCTCCCCGTTTATCGGCACCCCATGGACGGCATCGTCACGCAAGACGTGCGACACCACGCGCGGACGACCGACGGTCTCGGGATCGACGGCGATGCGACGCCATGAACGGGGCGCCGACAAACTAAGCACAAACAGACACCAAACAATGGCCAGATAGGGCCACATTGGAGTATTTCGACTCCGTTTCATCCATGATCCCCGTGTGTCCGTGCGATCCTTCGTCGGGCAAAATAAGACGATCGAGCAAGTCTTGCCCACGCACCGCAGACCAAGTCTTGCCCACGCACCGCAGACGTGGAACGGGCATTCCAGCGTCAAACATTTTGGTACGGAGGGCGGCAACATTCGCGTAGTATGCGAGTGGGATCTGCTCTATGGGTATTAGGATCGGAAGATTGTGCCGAGCCAGTCGAATGAGAATAGCTCAGACCGCATTGTCACCGGTTTCCCTACGTCACAACCTGCCGGCACAGACACGTGATCCGGTTGTAACGCCATTACGGGTCGTGCTGGGACCAAGAGTCGAGGGACAGGAGACAAGGGTCAAGAGTCGAGAGCGGCCGTGCGAAAAATACCCACTACGGCGGGCCGATAGGGTCGCACGTCCCACGCTTCAGCAGTCGGAAGCAAACCAAAGTCAAAGCGAGTATCGGCCTCCACCACGAAAATGCTTTCTGCCGGAGCTTTGGCCAGCAGCCGCTCGACAAGATCGAGCATGTCGTCGAGCCGCTCGACGTAAAAATCGTAAGGTGGCGAGATAAAGACGGCCCAGGGACAATCGGGAAGCTTCGCCTCGCGGCGTGCCCAAACGAAGGTGTTGGCCGTCACGATCTCCGACCGCCCGGCGACGCCAAGAGTCGCAACGTTTTCGCCGATGGCGCCCGCTGTGGGTACGTGCCGTTCGACGAAGGTAACGGACGTCGCGCCGCGACTGAGAGCTTCGAGACCGATCGACCCGGTGCCGGCGAATAAATCAATCGCGTGGACACCACGAATCGAGGGGCCGACTAAGTTAAATATCGCCTCGCGGACGCGGTGCTTCATCGGCCGGGTGTCTTCGCGGCCGTGATACCGCAGCTTGCTGCCGCGAAACTTTCCACCGATGATCCGCAGATCGGCCGCAGTACGATTGTTATTCGGCGTCGTACGGGATTTGCGCGATGTCTGGTTTCGTTTTGCCACGCTGTCTGGCTCTTTTTTGCTGGGGACTCATGCGCTTCGGCAACGGTTGCGGTCGGTCGGCGCGGTAGGCTATGCTGTGAAGCGTTTGATTTTAGCACCCCGCCTCTTTTCA
>CAUYYY010000138.1:0-5974 GCA_963577165.1 Planctomycetota bacterium
AGCGTCAACGCCATCCAAAGGACTTACAGGAGCATGTTCCAGGTGTAAGAACCCCGAAATCGGGGCCGCAGACTAGAAAAGGTGGAAGAATCTCCACGCGCTAGACACGGGGGAGGCGCAAATTGTTGGAATAGGAAACATTCCGATCCTGGATCGGTTCTAGGCGAAACCCAAATGGGAAATGTCGGATTACTTGGTCATGGCGTATGTTGAAGGTACGGATCTGCACTCGTTATGCAAGCACTATGGAGCGCTTCCGAGCGAGCATGTCGTCAGTTACATTGTGCAAGCGGCCGCGGGGCTGAGCCATGCCCACAGCCGGCATGTCTTTCACCGCAACGTGAAGCCCAGCAATCTCCTGCTTGATCGACAGGGTGTAGTAAAGGTCATCGGGCTAGGACTTGCGCGTATCGACATTGACATCGACGATGGGTCTGCTCTCACGAAGCCCGGTCAGATGATGGGCACCTACGACTACATGGCCCCCGAGCAAGCCGTCGATTCTCGCACTGCCGATCATCGGGCCGATATCTATAGTTTGGGGTGTACGATGTTCAAACTACTGACCGGGCGCGCTGTGTATCCGGAAAAGTCCGTGCTCCGAAAAGTCAGAGCGCACTCAGAAGCACCTGTCCCGTCGATGAGACAGGTCAAGTCGGAGATTCCGTTGTTTCTGGATTTGTTGTGCCAGAAGATGCTGGCCAAACGACCGGAGGATCGCTTTTTAGGCTGTCGTTTACTCATCGTTCATCCATGGTTCGTCTTGGCACCCAACATATATGCTAGCGCAATCACCAAAACTAACCAACTGCAATCCACCCAATCTGCGGATGCACTAAATCAACAGGCTCTAAGCCGAAAGTTCTTTATCATAGCTTCCAGTATCAAGCCAAATCGTGGCAGCGGGCGCGGCGCGTGGTTGCGAAGATCGAATGGCAGGCGGGTGAGTTGTTTCCCCGCGTCGGGTTCATCGCGACCAACTTGAATAAGCACTCGAAGAACGTCGTGAAATTTTACAACGGTCGCGGCACGGCTGAGCAGTGGATCAAGGAGGGCAAGAATGCGATCAAGTGGACGAAGCTCTCCTGCCGCACGTTCAAGGACAATCAGACGCATCTGCAACTGTTTGCCCTGGCTTACAACCTGGCGAACTTCCTACGACGACTGGCACTGCCTCAAGATATTAAGCATTGGTCGCTCACTACGCTGCGAGAGAAGCTCGTCAAGATCGGGGCGAAGGTGACACGCCACGCCAAGTACGTGACGTTCCAAATGGCCGAAGTGGCTGTGCCACGGAGATTGTTCGCGGCGATTCTTGATCGGATTGCATGGCTGGCAATTCCGCCGCCGCGAGTCACGTGACGTGAAGCTGGAGTGGAGTAAAGGGTGGAAAACGGGGTTCCTCATCGAGATGGTCTGCGCAGAACACACGCTGGCCGCTGGAAAACGCTCCGATTGGCACCGTTCCCGGATCGCTCGGGCTGGAAGACGGGAAAGATGTCGCAAAATCCACACGCATGAGGTTCGGGGAGGTGGTGTTGTTATAATCGCGAACGTTGCGAGTCTGGATCGGTTCCAGGCTCAACCCATATGGGAAATCCCGCCATATGGGAAATCCCGGCTGAGACCCAGCGTGCCGTCTCGTAGTCGAGCGGGTGTCCTAAGGCCATGGCCGCCAGGATCTCCTCCACCCTTTGGCGGAAGTCCCGAGCCTCGCGCTTGCTGGCCTTTCCTAGCCGGATCGTTTGCCGCTTGCCGGTAGGCGACTTGAATTGGATCCACCTGTGGCCGTTGCCACCGTGAGGATCCGTGCCAACGCATTGTGGGCTCACAAGAGGATGAGTTTCCGTAGCGACTATTGCGACCGGAGTCGCTATTATACTGGGATGAACGTTTTACATTCGACAGTCCTCGGTCTTGCGGCGCTGACCCTCCTTTGGGATGCACTCCCGGCCTTGGCAGAGAACAGTGGCGATGTCGGGGTGACCGATCCGTCGGACCCGGTTCAGGGTCGTCGCCATTGGGCCTTTCAGCCGTTGCGGAAGTCAGCGCTCCCCGCAGTGCGCGCGACCGAGTGGCCGCGGCAGAACTTAGACCGGTTCGTCTTGGCGAAGTTGGAAGCGGCCGGCTTGTCAGCGCCCGCTGAAGCCGACCGACGCACGCTGGCACGACGGACGTTTCTGCAGCTAATTGGCCTCCCGCCCCGCCCCGAAGAGCTCGTGCGATTCCTGGCCGACCGTGATTCCGGCGCTCTCGAGCGACTCGTGGATCGTCTGCTGGCGTCGCCGCATTTCGGCGAGCGGTGGGGTCGCCACTGGCTCGACCTCGCCCGCTATGCGGACTCGAACGGACTTGATGAAAACTTCCTGTTCCGCGAAGCGTGGCGGTATCGCAATCGGGTCGTGGACTCCGTCAACGAGGACCTGCCCTACGACCGGTTCGTCCTCGAAGAGATTGCCGGCGATTTGTTGCACTTTGATTCGGTCGCACAGCGCGACCGCCAGCGGCTCTCCGCCGGCTTCCTTGTGCTCGGTCCGAAAGTCCTGATCGGTAATGCCTCCCAGGAACGACGCATGGACGTGGCGGACGAGCAACTCGATACGATCGGCCGTGCGATTCTGGGCCTGACGATTGGTTGTGCCCGTTGTCACGACCACAAGTTCGATCCGATCCCCACGACGGACTACTACGCTTTGGCCGGCATCATGACCTCCACAATGGTCATGGAACATCGGACCTCGGGCGGTTCGCAGAAGCTCATGGAACGCCTCGTGGGACTCGGCCCGGATGGGGATACCGCAAACGCAGCTTATGAAGACTATTGGAAGAGCCGCCCCCAGCTCGTCGAACGACACAAGCAAGCGGAGGCGGCGCTCGAGCTGATCAAGCGTGGAGACAACGACGGACTGGCTCAGCACAACAAGAACCATGCCGACACGGTGGCCGCGGAGGCGCTCGACGCTCAGCGTGATTCGTCCGAGCGGCAGGCTGGCCAACAGACGCTGATCGACCGCCTCGCGAAGAAGATCGATGCCAAACCCAGTCCGCCGGCTCGCGGAATGATCCCCCGGGACATGGAAACGCCGACCGACGAGTCCGTTCGGCTGGCCGGACAATACAACGACCCCGGAGAGCAAGTGCCTCGCGGTGTGCTGCAAGTCGTCAGTGACACGCCGGTCGAGATTCCGCCGGGAGCGAGCGGTCGCAGGGAGCTGGCCGACTGGTTGACGAACTCCGATTCGGGGGCGGGGGTCTTGGCCGCACGGGTCCTGGCAAACCGCGTCTGGCATCATCTGATGGGACGCGGGATCGTGCGCACCGTCGACAACTTCGGTCGCACGGGAGAACGACCGACGCACCCCGCACTGCTGGATCGTCTGGCCGACGAGTTGATCCAGTCGGGTTGGTCGCTGAAGTCGCTCGTCCGCCGGATTGTGTTAAGCCGCACGTTTGCCATCAGCAGTCGTCACGACGCGTCCGGACAGGCGATCGACCCCGACAACCGGCTCCTCTGGCGGGCGCATCGGCGGCGGCTCGATCCGGAGACACTTCGCGACTCGATGTTGCTCGCATCGGGACAGCTGAACCGAGCGCCATTGGGGTCGTCTGTCTGGTACTTCTTGGGTGAACGGGCCACAGAGGCCGGCGCGAACAAGATTCGTCGCCGGACCGACTTTCCGAATCGCAGCGTTTATCTGCCGGTGATCCGCAACGACTTACCCGAGCTGTTCGACGCGTTCGATTTCGCCGACCCGCATTGCGCGACCGGGATGCGACCCGAGACACTGGTCGCCACGCAGGGTTTGTTCATGCTGAATGACAAGACCGTAATGCAGGCCGCGGAAGCCACGGCGCGACGTATCATGCAGGAAGAATCCAGTCCGGATCGTCGCGTCGAGCGGATGTTTGAATTGATTCTGAGCGATCGAGCGACCGAGTCGGAACGGTCCGAGTTCGTGGCGTTCCACGCGAGAACGCAGCGGCAGCTGGCCGAGCAGGGCGAGACGGACGCGGACGTTCAGGCCTGGGCCATGGCGTGCCAAGCCATGTTTGCGTCGAGCCGATTTCAAATCGTGGAGTAGACCGTGCGAGACCATCAGCAGGCGTGTTGTCAGTTTACGCAATCCACGACGCGGCGCGAGATGCTGCGTCAAAGCGCGTGTGGCTTCGGTCAAGTCGCGTTGGCCGCGTTGGCAAGTCAAGCCTGCGCGGGGCCAGCGTCGCGGACGCTTCCGACGCACATTCCGCCGCGAGCTAAGCGAGTCATCTTCTTGTTCATGTGGGGCGGCCCGTCCCAGGTGGATTTCTTCGATCCGAAGCCCCGATTGAACGCCGACGACGGACAGATTCTGGCCGGCGAGTCGGTGGGCAGCGCCACGAAAGAACTTGGCCGCGTGCTGGGCTCCCCGTTTCACTTCGCGCAGCACGGCGCAGGAGGCGTGTGGATAAGCCAGCTGCTGCCACATCTGGCTCAACAGGCCGATCGGCTTTGCGTGATCAACTCGATGCACACTGAGGGCCAAGCCCATGGTGAAGCGTTGCTCCGACTGCACACGGGCCAAGCCAACCTGGTGCGACCCAGCGTCGGAGCCTGGGTCAGCTACGGGTTAGGCAGCGAGACCAACAATCTCCCGGGCTTTATCACCATCTCGCCGCCTCGTGGACACGGGGGCGTCCAGAACTACGGCAGCGCTTTCCTGCCGGCCATCCACCAGGGAATGGCTATCGGCTCAGCGGAGATTCCAATTGCGAAAGCGTCGGTGACGAATCTCGTGAACGAGCGGCGAACTTCCGACTTGCAGCGGTCGCAGCTCGATCTGATCCAGTCCCTCAACCGGCAACACCTTCAGCGGGTCGCGGTTGACCCGCGAATCGAAGGCCTGATCGCCAACTATGAACTCGCCTTCCGTCTGCAATCAACGATGCCGGCCATCTTGAGCCTCGACGATGAAACGCAAGAGACGCAGAGGCTCTACGGCATTGGTCAGCCGGAAACCGACAACTTCGGTCGTCAATGCCTGCTGGCGCGAAAGTTCGCCGAACGTGGCGTGCGGTACATTCAGGTTTCCACGAACTACACGTGGGACCATCACCAGCAAGTGAACGCCAACAGCATCAAAGAGGCCAAGCGGGTCGACCGCCCGATGGCGGGTCTGTTACAGGACCTGGCTCGTCGCGGTCTGCTCGAGGAGACGCTCGTGGTGTGGGGAGCGGAATTCGGAAGGACTCCGATGGCGCAGAACGTCCACGGTCGCAACCACCACCCGAAGGCCTTTACGGTGTGGATGGCCGGAGGCGGGGTCCGAGGAGGACTGACCTATGGGTCTACCGATGACTTCGGATACGCGCCGACCGAGAATCCTGTTCACATGCACGACCTGCATGCCACGCTGTTGCACATCCTGGGACTGGATCACGAGCGACTAACTTATCGTCACGCGGGCCGCGATTTCCGGCTGACCGACGTGTACGGCGAAGTCGTGACGGAGATCCTCGCTTAAGTCCGCGACCTGCGTTCCGCGGCGTCTCCTGCATTGAATAGCAACTCAGCACCAACGCTCCGAGCATCCGGTGATCGCCGCGGGGCACGTTGCAATTAACGACGACGTGACGGCATGCGACATGGCCAACGTTCCGCTCGATGATGATTCCCTGAATGTCGCTGTGTTCTCGTTGTCACTGATGGGCGAAAACTTTACCGACTATCTTCGAGAGGCTCACCGAACCCTGAAAATCGATGGCCAACTGCACATCTTTGAAGCGACGAGTCGTTTCTCAGACCGTGATTCGTTTGTGCAAAGTCTGAAGCAACTTGGTTTCGATCAGTTTGCCGTCGAGGATCGGTGGAAGTTCACCTACATCAGGGCGTTGAAGGCCAGACGCGTTCCGATCGAAAACGTGGAATTGCGATTTCAGTAACGGGCAGATGTCGAAACGACAAGTGCAAATGAGAGAGACGCAAAACCGGCCTCGC
>CAUYYY010000139.1:0-5953 GCA_963577165.1 Planctomycetota bacterium
TAACCAATCGCTACCAGGACCGTGTCGGCCGTGGGCAAGTCGACCAGCGACGACGCCTCGTTCACATTAGCGTTCACATCGGCGACGATCGGCTGATAACCTTGTGTGGCGAACTCAGCGGCTCGGTCGGCTGAGCGTGTGACGACATGCACCGCCGAGCCGGCATCTCGCCACCGCCGAGCGACACGGCTTCCCAAGTATCCACAGCCAAAGATGAGCTTGTTCATCAGAATTTATTCTCAAGCGGTTCAGCCGAGAACCACTCCGGCTGCTGATAAAGAAGTCACAATACCTATCATGACACAGCAGCCGGGGTGCTTCCGTTTATTCAGCGGCGTTTATTCACAAGCGGTTCAGCCGATAGACTCCGGCGCTTCGTCGCTTTTGCCACCCGCTTCCAAATAGGCCGAGAGCATGATCTGGGCCGCCAACATATCGAGCCGTGCCTGACGTTTTTTCTTGGTCAGGTTTGCCTGTTCCAGATGCCGCTCCGCCTCGGCCGATGTGAATCGTTCGTCGAAGTAATCGACCGCCACGCCGGTGGCCGTGTGCAACCACTGGCCAAACTGACGAACTTCAAACGATTTCTGACTTTCTTCGCCGCTCAGATGCACCGGCAGGCCCACGACAAAACGGATTACAGCCTCCTCCTCGACAAGACGCCGGAACCGCTGAGCGTCGGCCTCCGGTCCGCGCCGCGTGTAATTCTCAACCGGACTGGCGATGCCGACTTCCAGATCCGCGATGGCGATTCCGATACGGACCGTACCGTAGTCGATGCCCGCGATACGGCCTTTCCTAACGATGTTCATGAAAAATGTGGGCTAAGGTTTTTCCGGTGCTCCGGCCGCCTCGTCGGAGATCGGATTTCGCGACGCTTCCGATTCAAAATAACCGTGACGAAGAAACTGCAACGTTATTTCTTGCAACCGTCGGTCGTCCATCATGAAGGTGTGTTTGACCGGCAAGACGCGAAAGTCACGCGCCGCTGCCAATCGAGTCGACTCGACGCTCACGACCCAATCGTCGTCACCCGGGATGAGTGGATTGCCCCCGCTCTTACCGTTACCACCAGCCAGTATACCGAATTCGCACTGTGGAATGGCCAACTTCGGTTCCAGGTCGTTCCAGCCCGTGGAGAGCTGGTGCGCGGCGGCCCCGGCAATTTCACCGCTGAAATCCCAGGGCAGCAGACGGTCCGCCAGCTCGGGCCGCTGATTGGGCGGACCGATCATCACGACTCGGCCCAGCTTAGCGTCGGGCGGAAGCTTCGCAGCACCCTGACCGACATCGAACAACCAACGGCGGATCACCAAGTTTCCCAGACTGTGCGCGACAAAGTTGATTTCCACGACACCTTCCAGGTTACCAACCACCTGGGCCAGACGGCGGGCATGTTCGTCGACCGAGCCCCGCGTACTCGGATAGCCGACATCGAAGACTACAAAATCGCCCGACTCGCGCAGGTACCCGCAAATCTGCTGCGTCGACGAGCGAGTGCGGCCCAGGCCGTGCAAAACGAGAACCGCACGGCCTTTCATCGAAGGGAGAGCCTGCTGGCGACGGATCTCGGCCAGCTTCGCTTGACACGCGGCGAACGTGCCCCAGGCATGACGGACGTTCTTTCCGTCGAGCAAACGCGAGTGACCGGTGACGACATTCTGCTGAATTCGCCAGTCGTGAAACAGCAGTTGGTCCGCCCACAACTGCTTGCCGCCCAGCGTGGGCGTACGAACATTCGGTCGGCCGGTCGGCTTTTTCACCGGTGGATTGGGCTCATCGGCTGCCATGGCGCTTAATCCTGGTAACAGGCCCGTCCAAAGCGATAGGGCCATACAGAGCAGCAGCGTGATCGTGCTCTTTCGTTGGATCATAACTACCAGCACCCCGGCTGCTTCTCAGCTCGATTTCCAACACCCCATCTGTCTATCGCAGCCGGGGTGCTTTCTGTACTTCGTCGCAGCCTAGGCGATTATTGGGGCCGACGGCGCCGGTTTACAAAAAATCGTTCCAGCCCTGTTCTTCAAGCCGCCGGACGACCTCGCGGATCGACTCCTCATCGTGTTTGTTGGCCACCAGCGTGGCGTCCGGCGCATGGACGACGATGCAGTCTCTCAGCCCCAGCGTGACCACCAAATGGTCGCCATCGCTGCGGACGATTGTGCCGCGGGTGTTGACGCCCAAATGCCGGCCGATGACCGTGTTGCCAGCATCGTCCGTGCCTTGCAGCCGAGAGAGCGACTGCCAACTGCCGACGTCGTCCCAATCGAACGGCGCCTCGATCACGGCCACGTCGGTGGCGTGTTCCATCACCGCGTAATCGATTGAGATCCCTCGGATGGCCGTGAACTCGCGTTCGAGCACCGCATTATATTGGTCTGTACCCCAGGCGGACTCGATTTGTTTCAAATGTTCGAACAGTTCCGCCTGGTGTTCTGCGAGCGCATCGAGAATCGTCCGCGCATGCCAGACGAAGATACCGGAGTTCCAATAATACTGGCCCGAGGCGAGGTACTCGGCCGCCGCCACCGCGTCGGGCTTTTCTCGAAACTGCTGTACGCGATACACGTTGCTACCCGATGGATCGCCTAACGCCTCGCCCCGATGAATGTATCCAAAAATCTCGGCCGGATAGCTGGGCTTGATGCCGAACGTGACGATCCGCCCGGGACTCGCCTCGACGAGGGTGGTCGCTTGGCGAATTGCCTGTTGAAAAACGTCGTCCGGACGAATCACATGATCGGCCGGCATGACGGCCATGATGGCGTCCGGATCGTCGCGCAACACGTGGTTCGCCGCCAGCCCGATACAGGGGGCCGTGTCCCGCTTGCAAGGCTCGCCCACAATGGCATCGCTCGCTAGAGAGGGCAACTGCTCGGCGATCGCGGCCGCCTGCCGACGATTGGTGACGATCATCGTCCGCTCGGCGCTCACTAAATCGCCCAGCCGATCGACCGTGGTTTGAATCATCGAACGCTGGCCCGCCAGCCGCAGCAATTGCTTGGGCGTGGCGGCACGACTCAGTGGCCAGAACCGAGTTCCCGATCCGCCGGCCATAATGACTGCATGAAGCATGGTGATCCTTCGTCTGTTTAGCGGGGCCGCTTGCGGGTGCGTGTTTGTTTACACAAAGTATGTATCGGTGACCACCTTTTGGCCAGCCGGGATGCGATCGGCCACTTGCTGGGCATCGAGCGCCCAAAGCGGACTGATCTCAACGGCGATGCTGGCGATAACCTCCGATCCGGCCTGTTCCAACCAATGGCGATGCATGGCGACGATCGCCGCTCGAGCCGATACCGGAGTATCGGTGGCCGCGCCGGCACCGTTTTTCACCGGTGCAAAGCAATCGGCTGGCCGGGCCTCGACGACGATTGTTCGTTCGGCCGCCGGCAGCAAATCAAAGATGAATCGTTCGAATTTGAGCGCGTTGGGCTTCTCCGGCTCAATGCGTTGTCCGCCAACGTCCAGATGAGGCACCTTTTTCTCCGACACATGAAACGGCAGGCCGTCCTGGCTGCGTGTCATCCGATCGAGAAACGCCACGTCCATGCCATGAATGGCCGTGCTGCCTGCCCACAACGCCAAGGAACCGTCCTCCGCGCGACGGCCGGCCGCCTCAACCGGCAGATCGGTGTATTCAATAATCTGCAGCTTCCCATCGACAGAAACCACGTTGCCCAATTTCTCCTCGGGCGACTGCTTGGCGACGACCAATGTGGTCAGCTCCGATTCGGCAAGCAAGTGATAGCCCAGAAACTCAGGATCGGCGACCGGCGCCAACGGGTTGTCCACTTGAAAATAGAACAAGTGCTCAATGCCAGCCGCACCCATCTGCTCGATGACGCCACTGCGGCGCAATGCTTCAACCGTGCCGCCGTGTCCGTCCGGGCTGAGGAACAATTGGTCACGATCGGCCAACAGCAATTTGCCGGTCGCGGCGTCGACGGCCGGCATCGTGCCCTGGCAGAAAATAGTCAAGTCATCAGCCGCGAGTCCAAACCGGTCGTGCGAATCGAGAAACACGATCGTTTCCTCGTGCGTCGCCGGGCTGGTCATAACGTAAACCGGTATCCGAGCCCCATAGCGTCGTGCGGTCGCCACAACCTTTTCAAAATGAATCTGAAACAAGGTGGCGCTGGAGACCGGCCCGATCGGAAACATGCCTTTCGGATGTTCAAACCCGAGCCGGCTCCCCTGCCCTCCCGCAACCAACAGCACACCGATCTGGCCGACAGCGAGCGCCTGCTGTCCACGCTCTCGGGCTTCGGTCGATGAAACCGAGCGACCGGCGATCAGCGAGAATGCTTCGCCCGCTCGGACGGCCGGCGGCGGCGCGGCACGCTCAGAGAGCGCCTGCCAATCTTCGTGCGATGCGCCGTCGCGCGTGAGCCGTTCGATCAGGCGAAAGTCGATCGCGTTGATCTGGGCGGCCAGGCGCCGCTGACCCGCTTCGTCGAGTCCGTCCCAGAATGTAAGCAGATGTTGTTGCCCAAATGGGACAAGTTTTTCGGAAAGCTGTTGTTTCAAGCCGTGTCTCCGCAGTGAAAAACCGTTTAGCGGGGCCGCTGGCGACCCGTGCTGTCAAGAATCAAAACAACCACCCGCGCACCCATGCGTAGGCTGCCGCGCAGAACAGCGGGAACAGGATAAAAATCGTGCCGTAGGTAAAGACCGAGGTCCAGAAATGACGTGGCCAGCGTGCCATAGGTGCGTTGATGCGTTGTGTGATTGGGCAGTATTGGAAGCACCCCGGCTGCTACGTCACCAACAACTAACAACCCTTCTTCAGCAGCCGGGGTGCTGAAACGCTAGCCGGAAGGCAGCAGTTGTCTGTGCGGTCAGGCATTGCGAGCCGAGCGAGGCCCATTATGTCCAGGGGCAATCGCCCTGGAAAGACTAACACACCCGGAACCAGGCGAAAACGCCCGTTGTCGGTAACGTAGGCTTTCAATTATAATCGCGGAGTGGCGCTGCTGGTAATCAGGGTGGCACTGCTGGTCCGCCGCAGGCCGATTCGCCGTGGCGAGCCCGCCACGGCGTATTCAAGACTTGCCCAGCAGTGTGGGTCATGCACCCGTTGTCCGCTATTCAGCTGCAAATTTCCTTTCGGCAGGAGACTCTTTATCGTGGCATCCGGCAAGTATCTGTTCACCAGTGAAGCAGTCAGTATGGGCCATCCCGATAAGTTGGCCGATCAGATTTCCGATGGCATCCTCGACGCCTTGTTGGCCCAGGACCCGAAGAGCCGCGTGGCCTGCGAGACGATGGTCACCACGGGCATAGCGATCATCGCCGGCGAAATCACCACCACTGCCGTGGTCAACTATGCCGAGGTCGTCCGCCAGGTAATTCGCGAGGTCGGCTACACCGACGACCAGTTGGGCATCAATGCCGACACCTGCTCGGTCATGGTCTCGCTCGACAAGCAAAGCCCGGACATTGCCCAAGGCGTAGACTCGGATGATGCTCAGGGCAAGGACATCGGGGCGGGCGACCAAGGGCTGATGTTTGGCTACGCCTGCAACGACACGCCCGAATTGATGCCGCTGCCGATCGCCCTCTCACACCGAATTCTGAACCGACTCAACAAGGCCCGGTTTAATAAGAAAGTCGACTGGCTGCGGCCCGACAGCAAGAGCCAGGTCACGGTCGAGTTCGATGGGCAGACGCCCGTGCGGATCGACACGGTGGTCATCTCGACGCAGCACGGTCCGGACGTGTCGAACGAGGAGATTCGCAAATTCGTCATCGAGAAAATTGTGCAGCCCGTTCTGCCCAAGGACCTGGCCGACGATGAGATTACTTACCACATTAACCCGACCGGTCGATTTGTCGTGGGCGGACCGCACGGCGATTGCGGCCTGACCGGGCGAAAGATCATCGTCGACACCTATGGTGGCTGGGGCCGGCATGGCGGTGGCGCGTTCAGTGGCAAGGATCCCACCAAGGT
>CAUYYY010000140.1:0-5874 GCA_963577165.1 Planctomycetota bacterium
ACACAATCGATCTGTCGCCGGCCGCTGGGCAATTCGCTTCTTCGCTACGCTACGAAGCGAATTGCCCAGCGGTTATTATTCCCATAGTACACCTTGGAAGTAACCACTTGGAACATACAAGCACAAGAGAGCATAGCAGTATGAACATCCATCGAACGGTTGTCACCGGTTCCATCCTCCTGATGCTGGGCCTTTTCTCCACGCAAGTCTTCTCCGAAGCACCTGCCACGGCTGACCTCCGCAAGGCGGCCCAAAAAGACATCCAAGACGGCAATTTCAAAGACGCTTACGAGAGTTTTCGCCGACTGTCGCTCAGCAAGGAGACCGACCCACGCCAAGTCGCCAACGACCTGCACCGGGCGATCAACTGTCTGCAAAATCTGAACCGTGTCAAAGAAGCCGACACTTTTCTCGAAGAGGTTATTGCCACGCACAGCGAAAATTGGCGACTGCTCGAAGCGGGCGCACAGGTTTACACAAGCCTCGACCATTACGGGCACATGATCGCCGGCCAGTTCGAGCGTGGTCGGCATCGTGGCGGCGGCAAGGTGGTCAGCAGCATTGAGCGCGATCGAGTTCGAGTGTTGCAGCTCATGGTCGCGGCGATGAACCATACCGCCGGCGAACCGAACCACGATGAGATCTCGGGCTTTTACTTTCGGCTTGCCCACGTGCTGTTGGGCAGTCGCGGGCACAACAGCGCCTGGCGGCTCCAGTATCTGACCAATCTCGACGAGTTGCCCGACTACGAGCCAGGCTGGCCCAACTACGGTGGACAAACCAGCGGAGCGCCGGTCGATGCCGATGGCAGGCCCATCTTTCACGAGACCGCCAAGACGTGGGACGCCGCCAAGACCGACGGCCAGCGGTGGCGGTTTTGTCTCGACAGGGCCGTGGAAAATCGGCCCGCCATGCTCGACCAGGCACGGCTCGAGCGAGCCGACTTTTTGTTTCAGCAGTTCGGCGTGCAGACGATGCGACAGTACCAGTGGTTCTTCGGCCGCGCGGCTGCCACCGACGAAAAAAAGGACACCAGCGGCACATACGAGCTCCACACGCTCGGCGAGGACGAAACGATCGCCCGACTGGCAACCGGCGTCCGCCGATTCAAGCTGCCCGACTTCAATATGTCCGACGGGCACAACTTCATCAAGCTCTACCAGTTGATCCTGAAAGAACAGACCAGCGGCGCGGGCTCGACCCCACAACATCGCGCCACCGAGCAACTGGCGCACATCTTCGAGAACCGGCGGCAATACCCGAGGGCCGCGGAATTCTGGCGACAGGCGATCAAGCTAGCTAACAACGACAATACACGCAAGAATTATCGCAGCCGTCTTGAGCAGATCGAGAAGAACTGGGGCCGCTTCGAGCCGGTTATGACGCAGCCGGCCCGCCAGGGAGCCACGGTCGAGTACCTCTTTCGTAACGGCAGAAATGTCTTGTTCGTGGCGCACCAGATCGACATCCGCAAGTTACTCGACGACGTGAAGGCATATATCCGGTCGCGGCCGGCACGACTCGATCATCAAAAGATCAACATCGACAACATCGGTCACCGGTTAGTCACACGCAACGAGCGAAAGTACATTCGAGAGCGGATCGCCGAGTGGCGGCTCGATGTCGATCCGCGTGAAAACCATTTCGACCGACGGATCACCGTCAGCACCCCGCTGCAAAAGGCCGGCGCCTATCTGCTGACTGCCCGGATCGGGGGCGGCAACACGAGCAAGATCATTCTCTGGCTGAGCGACACGGCCATCGTCAAGAAGCCGCTCGCCGACAAAACACTCTATTACCTGGCCGACGCTCTTAGCGGCGAGCCGATCACCCACGCCAACCTCGAGCTGTTCGGTTTCCGCCAGCGTCATATTCGCAACCGGCATTACGAAATCGACGTCCGCCATTTTGCTCAGCATTCAGACGCAGACGGACTCGTGTTGCGGAGAGTCGATAACGAAGGCCGGCGTTTTCAGTGGCTCGCCACCGCCACGACCGAAGATGGTCGGCTGGCCTATCTCGGCTTCACCAGCGTCTGGCATCGTGGTTACCACGACGCGCGGTACAACCAAACGAAGGCATTTACCATCACTGACCGGCCCGTCTATCGCCCAAAACAAAAAGTCCAGTTCAAATGCTGGCTGCGCCGTGCCCAATACGATCAGGCCGATGTGTCGCAGTTCGCCGGTCAGACGTTGACCGTGGTCGTTCACAATCCAAAAGGCGAAAAGGTTCTGGAAAAATCCTTCGAGGCCGACGAGTATGGCGGCGTGGCCGGTGAACTTTCGCTGCCGGGCGATGCGACGCTCGGCGTCTACCGGCTCAACATCAACGGGCACACCGGCGGCTGCATATTTCGTGTCGAGGAGTACAAGAAGCCTGAGTTCGAGGTCACGGTCGAAGCGCCCAGCGAACCGGTCATGCTGGGTGAAAAGATCACGGCAACCGTTCGGGCCAAATACTACTTCGGCTCGCCTGTGACCGATGCGCAAGTGAAGGTGAAGGTGCTTCGCAATAGCCACACGCAGCCGTGGTACCCGCCGGGTGAGTGGGACTGGCTCTACGGCAAAGGCTACTGGTGGTTCGGCCAGGACTACGACTGGTACCCGCTCTGGCGACAGTGGGGCTGCCGCGGTCCATCGCCGTGGTGGTGGCCACAACAGCGGACTCCGCCTGAGGTGGTCGCCGAGCAGACGACCCAGATCGGACCCGACGGCACGGTCGAAATCGACATCGATACCGCACTGGCCAAGGCCGTGCATGGCGATCAGGACCATCGCTACACAATCACGGCCGAGGTCATCGATCGGTCACGACGAACGATCGTCGGCACGGGCCAAGTGCTCGCGGCCCGGCAGCCGTTCAAGGTCTTCGCCTGGGGCGATCGGGGTTACTACCGAACGGGCGACACGATCCGAGCCAGCTTTTCCGCACGGACGTTCGACGGCAAACCGGTTGCCGGGACCGGCCAAGTCGAACTGCTCTCGATTCGCTACGACGAAGATAGCCAGCCGATCGAGACGGTCGTGCAAACTTGGGACGTCGAGGTTGACGCTCAAGGCGCAGCAAAACTACAGATGAAAGCCGCCGTCGCAGGCCAGTATCGTCTCCGCTGTCGCGTGACCGACGCCAAGCAGCACGCGATCGAAGGCGGCTTTATCTTTACCGTGGTCGGTCAAGGCTTCGACGGCAACGCGTTTCGATTCAACGATCTAGAAATCATCGCCGACCGACGCGAGTACAAGCCGGGCGATGTGGTCAAGTTGCAAATCAACACCAATCGCACCGGCGCGGCCGTGCTGTTGTTCCTGCGACCATCCAATGGCGTCTACCTGCCACCGAAGCTCGTGCGGCTCTCGGGCAAGAGCACGATCATCGATGTCGCGGTGGCCCAACGAGACATGCCAAACTTTTTTGTCGAGGCGGTGACCGTTCACGGCGCCAAGCTGCATACCCAGACCCGAGAAATCCATGTTCCGCCGGCGAAGCGAGTACTCAATGTCGAGCTAACCACTTCGGTCCAAGAGTACAAGCCGGGCGAGCGAGCCAAAGTCACCCTGAAGCTAACCGATCAGAACGGGGCGCCGTTTGTCGGCTCGACCGTGCTGGCCATCTACGACAAGTCGGTCGAGTACATCGCGGGCGGCTCGAACGTGGCCAGCATTCCAGAATTCTTCTGGAAGTGGCGACGGCGGCATAGCACGAGCGGCCAGTCGAACTTGAATCGTCGCTTCGGCAATCTTATCTCGCCGAAGCAAACCGGCATGGCCAACCTGGGCGTGTTCGGCGACACCGTAGCCGATGAGTTGGAGCGGAAGAAAGGCCTACAGAAAAATAGACGAGATAGTTCACGCCTCAGGGACAGCGGCGTCGGTGGTGGTAGTGTGCGGCTAGGCCGAGAGTTTGCGATGAAGAAGTCGGGATCGTTTTTCGCCGACGCGTCGGCTGCTCCCATGGCCGCCAATGAACTCGCCGAAGCGGAAGCAAACGGAAACGGCGGCGCGGCGCCCGTGCTGGTCCAGCCGACCGTACGCCAGAAGTTCGCCGATACGGCGCTCTGGAAGGCCGCGCTCACGACCAACGCGGAAGGGCTGGCCGAGGTGGAACTCGACATGCCCGAGAATCTCACCACGTGGAAAGTTCGCTGCTGGGCGATGGGCCACGGCACCCGAGTTGGCCAAGCCGAGACCGAAGTCGTGACACGGAAGAATCTGATTGTGCGATTGCAGGCTCCACGGTTCTTCGTCGAGACGGACCAGGTCGTGCTGTCGGCCAACGTGCATAACTATCTCGACAGTGTGAAGCAGGCCCGCGTCGAGCTGCATTTCGAGGGCAACTCGCTCTCATGCGAAACCGAATTGACAAAAACGGTCGAGATCCCGGCCGGTGGCGAGGCCCGCGTCGACTGGCGCGTTTTGGTCACGCGTGAAGGACAAGCGACGATCCGCATCTCGGCGCTGACCGACGAAGAGTCGGACGCCATGCAAATGAGCTTCCCGGTCTATGTGCATGGCATGTCGAAGATGGAATCGTTCAGTGGCGCGATCCGGCCCGATCAAAATAGCGGCCGCTTTACCTTCCACGTTCCGGCAGAGCGGCGACCGGCCGACTCGCGGCTCGAGGTCCGCTACTCGCCGACACTGGCCGGAGCGATGGTCGATGCGTTGCCCTATATGATCGATTACTCGTATGGTTGCACTGAGCAGACGCTTAACCGATTTCTGCCGGCAGTCATTACGCAAAAGGTGCTGGTCGACATGGGACTCGACTTGCAAGCCATTCGCCAGAAACAGAACAATCTGAAACGGACCAACTTAAACGCACAAGAGATTGGCGACGATGCCGAGCGAGCTAAGGGCTGGCGGTGCTACAAGCGAAACCCGGTCTTCGACCGCGCGGAACTCGACACGATCGTTAAGGCGGGCGTGAAGCGGCTGACCGAGATGCAACTCTCCGACGGTGGCTGGGGCTGGTTCTCCGGCTATGGCGAGCATTCCACTCCGCACATGACCGCCGTCGTGGTGCATGGCTTGCAAGTGGCGGCGGCAAACGACGTGGCTCTGGTGTCGGGCATGTTAGATCGCGGCGTGGCATGGCTGCGGCGTTACCAAGCCGGGCAAGTCCGCTCTATGCAAAACGTCGTCGACGGCAAGGTAGTCAACGAGAAAAAACCGGTGAAGTACCACGCCGACAACCTCGATGCGATGGTTTATATGGTGCTCACGGACGCCGACAAGAGAGCAGGCGACGACAACGATGACGCCATGCGAGATTACCTCTACCGCGATCGTACGCGTCTGGCCGTCTATGGCAAGGCGGTCTACGCGCTGGCTCTGCACAAGGGCGGCCACCAAGAGAAGCTGGCCATGCTGATGCGGAACATCGAGCAGTTTGTGGTCGAGGACAACGAGAACCAGACCGCGTATCTCAATCTGCCGGGCGGGCACTGGTGGTACTGGTACGGCAGCGAGTTTGAAGCCCATGCCTATTACTTAAAGCTGCTTGCCGCCATCGACCCACAAGGCGAGCGAGCCGCGCGGCTGGTGAAATACCTGCTCAACAATCGTAAGCACGCCAGCTATTGGAACTCGACTCGCGACACGGCGCTGTGCATCGAGGCGCTGGCCGATTTTCTCAAGGCCAGTGGCGAGGACCGGCCTGACTTGACGGTCGAAGTCTGGCTCGACGGAGCCAAGCAAAAGGAAGTCAAGATCACGGCCGCCGACCTGTTCACGTTCGACAACAAGTTGGTGCTCACCGGCACCGCGGTCACGACCGGCCAGCACACGCTCGAACTGAAGCGGCGGGGCACCGGACCTCTCTATTGGAACGCCTACGTGACGAACTTCACGCTCGAAGAGCACATCACTCGGA
>CAUYYY010000141.1:0-5874 GCA_963577165.1 Planctomycetota bacterium
CTCCTTCTCTACCGCCTTCAGACGCTTCGCCTGGTCGATCCGCAAGCCGCCGTACTCCTTACGCCAGCGGATCAGCGTCTGAACTGAGACGCCGATATTCTTCGTCGCCAACTCTTGGGTGCTCCCCGGGGAGATCAGAATCTCCGCCTCACGAAGCTTCGGGATGATCTCTTCCGCTCGGTACTTCTTACCTCGTGGCATCGAATGCCCTCCTTCAGATTGTGTCCAATTCACCGGATTATCACTTCGGATCTGGACTCGGTTGAAGGGGGCAGGCCAGTGCCACGCTTTTTCGTGAAGGATTCGGTGTGCTAACTCGCGGGCAAGACTGAACCGGTATCGTTTGGCGCGATGCAGATACACATATTCATCAATACGAATTTCAGCAAGGTCCCTCGAAATGAAAGCGACAACATCAAAGGCTGACCGCAGATCCTTGCGTCGGACATAAATGGCCGCCCACACCAGCAGGTAGCCGATGTCCATGTAGAGACAGCTGTACTGGAGGCTATTCATTTGGCTTCCGGTCGCCTTACGCCTTGGCCGCGTCCAACGCTTCCTGCAACCGTGCCTTCGGCTGAATGCCGACGAACCGCTCGACGACATCGCCTCCCTTGAAGACCATCAGCGTTGGAATACTGCTGACCCCGTAGTTCTGTGCGGCTCCCGGACTGTCGTCGATGTTGACCTTACCGAACTTCACCGACCCGGCGTTCTCTCCCGCCAGTTCTTCGATTAGGGGGGCAATCTGACGGCAAGGACCGCACCAAGGGGCCCAAAAATCAACGAGCACCGGTTCGCTCGCCTGGAGAACTTCCGAATCAAAATTATCGTCGGTGAACTCTATTACGTTCGCCATCGAAATCGACCTCCTCAGTCGTTTGCGCTTCAGTCGTTTGCGCGCTTGTTCGTCAGAATTAAAAACCGTGGCCAAATCAAGCCACCCAACAACACACCATCTCGTCACCCCAATCCGTTCAGGCCAATCCGTTGCAAGTGCTGAGCGGGACCGAATTATAGCGCTCACGGCCACGCTGTCAACAAACCACGGTCCGCACTATGAACGGAAGCTGCAACCCGTGTCTGTACAATGCTTTACGCATGGAATAGGCCCGGCTGAAACAACCCTGTGACCGCTGGGACCTCCGTGGCAACTTATTAAGGTAGGCCACGCCATCGAAATCCCATTACGGATTCGCTTGAAGCGGCGGTCAATTAGCCGTTAGAAAGGCCTCTCATGGTCGCCCTGGTTGCCGGAATCGCTCTGTTCATGTTGCTTGTCGCGATCGACATTCTTACCGCGCCGCAGCATTGAACCTGTAGCATTTAACAGCCTGTTGAGCAGAACACGAACCCTTGGTACCGTTCATGCCATCGCCCGCATCAACGACGTCTGTTTACAAGCACACGTACCCTATGTGCGACGTGATAGTTCCGTGTCGCGGTCGCAAATCCGTCGATCGCGAGCGTCTCCGCCGTCGGCTGCTCGAGATGATCTTCAAGAGCGAATCGCTCCGCCGGTCCAAGCCAAAATAGTGCGAGTCGCACAGACAGTGCGAGTCGCACAGACAGTGCGAGTCGCACAGACAGTGCGAGTCGCACGGACAGGGGGCGGGCGGTTGCACCGATCAGCAATGACGCCGTACGCTGCGCTGCAGCGTCTCAAGCAACCGCTCGCGACTCATCCTGAAGAGTCACCAGTTCGTCGCAGATGGGCCCGAGCAGCGCCCGTTCCAATCGCCGGAAAGCCCGGACCGCCGTGATCCCGTCAGCCACGCGATGATCGCCGATCAAGGTTACCAAGGTCCGCCCGTCGGGCTCCGTTGGCCCATAGGTAAGACTCGTCGTCAAAAAATGGGGATAAGCCCGATTATAAATACCTTGTCCCGATAGCACGGAAAGACCAAACGTCCCCACCCGCTGTGCCCGATGCTGTGGTTGCAGATTCAGCCGGCCCCACCAGATCAGACGACGCAGCCAAGTCGGAAACCGGCTCAGCAACAGTTGTCGGGCAAAGATCTTTTCGACCGGCTCGGTGCAATAACTGTTCAACTGGCGTTGCAGATCGACCAACGAGGTCGTTTCCGGACAGATCAAACGCCCAAAAAACAATCGATCACCGCGGCGGTACCGCCGATGAATGGCTATCGAAGCCACGCTCTGAGCATGTTCGTACAAATAAGGCCTCGGCCATCGCATGTACGTTGTCCGCAACAGAGGCATGTCGAGAGCCGCGAGCGCATACGCCTTGATGAACAACACCGGCCAGGAGATTTGCACCGCCGCTGCCTCACGCTGTCGCGCCAGCTCGCGAAGGTCCAAGTACTTGTCGGTCGGAAAGCACGGCATGTCACGGGCAAGGTACAATACGTCGAGCACCAACCGCCGATCTTCGTCTATTTTAATTCGACGATCTTGGTTGCTGCTCAGCATGGGGTTGCTATCGGACATGGGCGGTTTAAGTTCATCGTGATGTGCTAGCAGTACTGGCGCTCGTGGCAGCGCCACCTAAGCAGCGAGAACTTCACGAACTGGGTGCCCCTTATAGGCCCAAACCCACTGGAAAGGCCAGATCAATTCGGCCGGCCAAAGCGAACTCCAACCGACCGCCAACTTCTACTCAGTCAGCAGCCGCACGGTCTCGTGGGCGATGATTAGCTCTTCGTTGGCCGGCACGACCATGATCTTGGTGGGCGAATCGTCGGCCGAGATAACCGTTTCCCGGCTGCGGACCTCGTTCCGGCCGGCGTCCAAGCGGATGCCGAGTGACTCGAGACCCTGGCAAACCCGGGCACGGATCGCGATGCCGTTTTCGCCGATGCCGCCGGTGAAGGCCAGCACGTCGGTGCCGCCCAGCACGGCCAGATACGCACCGACGTACTTTCGCGTCTCGTGAACCAGAACACCGAGCGCCAGCTCGGCACGTGCGTTGCCCTCGGCCGCCGCCGCTTCCAGATCGCGGATGTCGCCGCTTAGGCCCGAGATGCCCGCCAGGCCACCTTGCGTGGTCAATTGAGTGCGCAACTCATCGGTTGTTAGCCCTTCGCGCTCCATCATGTAGAGCAAGATGAACGGATCGAGGTCGCCACAGCGGGTCGCATTAGGAAGGCCCGACTGTGTCGAAAAGCCAAAGCTCGTGTCGACGGAAACACCGTCTCGGATCGCACAGATGCTGGCGCTTCCGCCGAGGTGACAGGAAATAATCCGCAGCGAGGCGGCCGGCTGTCTCAGCAGTTCGGGCACACGCTGTGAGATGAACCGATGTGACGCGCCGTGGAAGCCGTACCGCCGAATGGCGTGCTTCTCGGTCCATGCGTACGGGATGCCGTAGGTTCGGGCATATTCCGGAATCGACGTATGAAACGCCGGCTCGAAGACCCCGACCAAAGGCTTCTCGGGCAAGAGTTTCTGAAAGATTCGGAAGGCCTCGATGTAGGGCGGATTGTGTGCCGGAACCAGAGGAACGTACTCCTCCATCGCCTTGATAACGTTTTCGTCGACGAAAACCGACCCGGCGATGTTCTTGGCATGGACCGGTTTGAAGCCAATCGCATCCAGGTCATTCAGATCGCCGAGCACACCGGTCTCCGGATCGGTCAGAAACCCGAGCGCGTGCTGGATCGCGGTCTTCTGATCGGGACAGGCGATTTCGCCTTCTCGGGCGCTTTGGTCGCCCGCCTGAAAACTAAAAGGCGACCGCTGGCTGCCGACCCGTTCGATCTTTCCCACAGCGATGATCGTCTCGTCGTCCATCGCATAGAGTCGGAACTTGAGCGACGTCGACCCAACATTAACCACCAGAATCTTCATGCGGATTCTCTATGAGATGAACGGTTTCTACGACGGGGCCGAGGTCAAAGCGCCGAGGGCGATCGACCGAATTTTCGTCTCCGGTGTTTCGGCACGCGAGAGGAGAACAAGCGGCACTTTCGCACCGAGCACCACGCCACACGACTCGCCGTGGGCGAAATAGAGAATGGCCCGGTAAAGGATGTTGGCCGCCTCGATATCGGGCAAGATGAATATGTCGGTGTTTTCCACCAGCGGGCTCTCGATGCCCTTTCGCTCGGCGGCAAACCGGCTCAACGGCACGTCGAGCGCGATCGGCCCTTCGATGTAGCCGCCGGTGATCTGCCCCCGCTTGTTCATCAGGCTCAGGCCGGCCGCGTCGAGCGTAGCCGGCATGTCCGGATTTACAAACTCGAAGGCACAGAGCGCGGCGACATTGGGCGCATCAATGCCCAGGGCATGCGCAACCTCGATCGCATTGCGACAGATCTCGGCCTTATGTTCAAGCGTCGGCGCGATGTTGATCGCCGCATCGCTCATCATCATCAGACGGTCAATGCCCGGCACCTGAAACACGATCACTTGGCTGAGCATCCGGCCGGTCCGCAAGCCGGTCTCTCGGTTGAGCACGACGCGAATCAGTTCGCTGGTGTTGATCTTGCCCTTCATCAACAGTTGGGCCGAGCCGCCACGGATCATCTCGACGGCCCGCCACGCGGCGTCCGTCGCGTCGGGTTCGTCGACGATCCGGTTGTCCGGGATATCGAGCCCGACCTCCTTGGTGAGCGCGGCGATCTTGTCGGCCTCGCCAATCAGGGTGGCCTCGGCCAGGCCGATCTCCTGAGCTTGCTTGAGTGCTCCGATCACGTCGGCATCGTGCCCGGCAACCACCGCCACCTTGACCGGCCCGCGTGCCCGCGCCGCATCGACAAGTTCCTCAAGACGTTTGTACATTAAAGGCTGAGTTCTTCTTTTGGCAATTTGAAAGCACCCCGGCTGCTGTGCTACGACAGATTTCATGACGTCATCATCAGCAGCCGGGGTGCTGATTGGACGTCTGCCCTACGCACTGAGAACCGCATCGACGATTTTCCTTACCTCAGCGTCGTCGAGTATGGTCTTTTTCTCCATGCCCGCGTCCTTGATGCGATTGACCATCTCTTGTATCTGGTCTTTGTTGGCACTCAGATCATTAAGGTCCAAGAACTCTTCGACATTCGCCAGACCGCTGCCCTTTCCGTAGGCAATCTTGACCCCGGGCCGTCCAACCAGTTCGGGTGAGAAAGGCGTATATTCCAGCGGATCGTTGTCCTTACAGCGGCGGTGGAACATGCTGACGATACCCGACTCGACGTGGTACAACGAATCGCCGACGATCGGACGATTCGGCGGCAATGTAAAACCGCTGAGCCGCTGAACGAGCTTCGACATTTCATAGAACTTTTCCGTCTTGATGCCAACGTCGATGCCGTACAAGACCTTGAGCGAGAGTACCGTGTCCTCCAAAGGCACGTTGCCCGCTCGCTCGCCAATGGCAGAGATCGTGACGTGTGCCACTTCCGCGCCGTTGGAAAGTGCGGCGATCGTGTTGGCCACACCGAGCCCAAAATCTTCGTGACAGTGAATTTCAACGGGCTGCGTGAATCGCTCTTTCGCTTTGCGTACGACGTGAGCGATGCCCTCCGGCGTGCAACCGCCGAACGAGTCGGCAATCGTGAGAGAGTCCATGTGGCCTTCGGTAGCAACCTTTTCCACCATGTCGAGCAGCTTGTTGATCTCGGAACGGGTGCTGTCGATGGTGAAGAAGACCGTGTAGAGCCCTTCCTCTTTGGCAGCCAGCGTGGCGTCGATCGAGGACTTGATCGCCCAATCCATCGTCTTGCCATACGCCTTCTTGATGATATGTTCGCTCGACGGGACCTCGGTGATGATGCCGTCGACGCCGCACTCCTTGGCCAACTTGACATCGGCCGGCATGCAGCGGGCAAACGAAAAGATTTGGGACGGCAGACCCAACTGCACGATCTCTTTGATCGCATCCTCGTCTTCTTTCGATACGGCCGGCATGCCCGCCTCGATCCGATG
>CAUYYY010000142.1:0-5857 GCA_963577165.1 Planctomycetota bacterium
CCTGGATGGCGACCTCCGCCAGCGCAAAATCTGGATCCCGGCCCACCATTTCGATATCGAGCGAGCCGTTGATCGGTAAAGATACCTGGTGCTCGCACGGGGCTACCAGTTCGATTTCCGGTGGTTTGTCTCGAATGACATCGATCGTGTACTGAACCGGTTGTCGATTTTTGTGTCCGTCACGATTGGTAAACGAAAGCTGATAGCGGTCATACCTTGACCCGCGACGGTCGTCATCCAGGCCAAGCGTAAAACTCGCCTGAGCATCTGAGCTTCCCATTGGGCCACCATCTTGGAGACCGACTCGCATCGGCAGGTCGTTGTGGCCGTCGCAATCAAAGTCAACATAGGCCGACTCGATTTCGGTATTTGCCCGGGCACGAATCGTAACCCGTGTTCCCTCGAGGGCTCGCAGATCGCCTTGGCCGACCACACGTCGGCTGGCAAGTCCGGTGTACGCCGGATACTCGTAATGAATGCTCTCGACCGAAATCTTTGGCGCGGCCGTTACCCGCACGCGGTAGGTTGCCGTAACCGCATCGCCCGCCTCGAGCCGAAACCGCAAGTCCTGTTGAATGCCTGCGTCACCGTCCGGCAGACGGCACGTGTATCGATAGTCGCCCGGCGGTACGTACATCGCCAACGGTCGGTCGACGTGTTGCGAATCGGCGGTCGAGTAGACCAGCGTGACCGGATCGTCCTCGTCGACGCCCTTGACCCGGGCCGAGACAACCAGATGATCGCCGCGAGGCAGGTAGATTCCGCGCTCCACGGGCTGAAGGTCGAAGATCTCCACACGTGACGGCGGCTGAATCACGGCCAGCGGCATCAACACCCGGGCCGCGGTCTGCCAGGGATTCTTCGGCGATAGGATCGAGTAGAGCCCGAGCACCACGATCGCCGCGACCAGCACACGCACCAGCCGAACTAGGTGCTGTCGGTCAACCGCCAATTCGACCGGGGCATCCGACAACCGGACCGCCGCCTGCTCTTCGATCGCCTCGTAAACGGCCGGCGAGACGGCTGCCTGATCGCGACGAAACATGAGAAAATTGAGCAGCGTGTTCTTTAACCCCGGAGCACTCTGCTCGATGGTTTGGGCCGCGAATTCCGGATTGATACGTCGGCTGACGATCGGCCAGAATCGCCGCACCAGGAAGTGGCCGACCACCCCGATCAGCATCAACAAGATTGCCCATCGGCCCGTGGAGCCCAGTCCGCCCGACAGCGCCCAATGGTCGAGCAAAGCCGCGAGGACCAAGAGCGAAATCATCGTGATCGTCAGCTTCAGCACCGAACCGGCCAAGTCAACCCATTTCAGATTGCCGCCCGTCCGGCGGACGCAATCGTCGATGAAACGCTCGTATTGGACGAACTGCTGACCTCGCGGCAATTCTTGCCGGGGGCTTTCGCTCGTCGTGCCGCTTGTCATGGCGGGTGCCTCGCTTGCAGTCGGTCCTTCGTTCCGCACGATTAGTTCCGTACGACTGCCTGATACTCCATTATACACCAGCAAATCGAACTGGGCGGCGCTGCTCTATGCTCTACTTGCCGATCTGCTTCAGCGCCGTGGCTGCCGCCTGGCGAACACCGTTGTCTGGGTCCTGCAACGCGGCTTGTAGCGCCGGCGCGGCGCTGCCAGCACCCTCGCCAAGCCGGCCCAGCGCGTCGGCCGCCTCGATTCGAGCGAACGCCCGCTCGTGTTTGAGCGCCTCGACCAGCAGCGGCACGGTCAGCTTGGCAATATCCTCGCCATGCGGATTGACCATCGCCAACGCCCACGCGCTGCACATACGAAAGAACGCGTCCTCACTCACGAGGTTCTTCTTTAGTGCCCCGGAGCCCGCAGCGGCCGGGGTTCCAATTTTTCCCAGGGCATAGACGGCGCTATAGCGCACGTTCTCGTCCTCGTCTTCCATTGCCTGAATGATTGCCGCCACCGCCGATGCGTCCTCGGGACCAATGCGGCCCAAGGCGAACAAGATCTCGCGACGCGCCGCCGCGTCGCTATCGGCAAACGCCTCGGTCAGCGCGGGCACCGCCTGCATCGCCTTCGGACCCATCCGGCCCAAGACATTGGCCACCGCTGCGCGGACGCTCTTGTGCTTTAGCGCCACGATCAGGCCCGACACGGCCCGTGGGCCAATTTCTGCGATGGCCTCAAGCGCGTCGGCAATCACTTCCGGCGAACTTTCTGCGAGCAGCTTTTCGAATTCCTTCCGAACGGCCGGATTCCCACCCTCTGGCTTAGGCAGATCGACCAAAGCCCTGGCTGCAGCCTGACGAACCTTCCGATCCTCGCTCCGCAGCGCACGGACCACCTTGCGAATCGCCTCGCGTCGAACGGCTTTGTCTTCCGGACTGAGGCAAACCAACGACCACGACGCCACCACCGCAGTAAACGGATCGTCAGCAGCAGCCACTTTTTTCAGGTCGGCAGTCGCCGCAGCGGCGGCCGGACCGATCTTGCCCAAGGAATAAATCACTGCCAGGTGCGTCGCCGCATCGTTGTCGGCCAGCATCCGGCGCAGCGCCGGCACCGCTTTGGCCGCACCCGATCCAATGGCCCCGAGTGCCATGACCACTTCGCGGCGCACTTCCGGTTTCTCATCGCCCAATGCTTCGACGAGCGCCGGTACCGCTTCGCTTGCATCCGGTCCGATCGTCGCCAACGCCAAGCTGGCCCAAAGTCGCGTCCGCTCGTCGCCCATCGCAGTGACAAGACCGGGCACGGCTTGTTTGCCGTGCTCGGCGATTGTACCGATCGCGGCCACTGCCACCGAAGGTTCTGCGTCTCCGAGCACCTTAGCCATCAAAGGGATCATCACCTGCGGGCCAGGCTTAATCTGTCGCAGTGTCCGGACCGCCGCGCGCCGCACGGCGATGTCTTCGTCCGTTACACATTGGCATAGTGCTGGCACTGCTGGCAACGCGTCGTCTCGTTTGAGTTTTCCGATGGCACGAGCCGCCTCCGCGCGCGCGGTCGCCGACGCATCCGTTAGTTGCTTGGTCAGTTTCTGAATATCCGTGGCATCGCCTGCACCAACCGCGATTGGCACACCAACAAGAAACAATATGCCACAGAGAACGAACTTAGCGAGACGGCTGAGCATGATTTGCTCCCGTAATAAAAATCAAAGAAAGTCTGCATCGCAGGGCACGACACTTCACAAACCCTGCCGTCTAGATTACTATAATCGGTGTTTGGCATGTTGGGAACTAGTGGTTTGGAAACGGGGCTACCGAGCCGTTGCTCGATCGGGTGTGATATCACCCACGGGGAGAACGATCATGCGAACATACGCATATCTGTTGGTCGCCGCGGTTGTCGCCTTCGGAGCATGTCTTGGTGTACAAGCCGTTGCCCAAAACTGGGGCGGTACGAACCAGTATTACCACTCGTCAACCGTGGGCGAAAGTCACGCACGAGGTATGGCCGATCTGGTTCGGTCAAGAGGTCAGGCGGCCTACGATGGCTCGGAGGCAGCCAAGAACTTGACGCAAGCCCGTAGCGCCCAGATTGACAACCAATACAAGTGGACGCAGACCTATTTCGCCATGCAGGAAGAGAATCGCCGGGCGCGGGCCGCCAAGCGCGGGCCCCGACCTACCGAGGAACAACTGATTCGCTACGCCCAGGCCGGAAAACCCAAGCCACTCACCAGCGAACAACTCGATCCCGCCACGGGAAAAATCGGCTGGACCCAGGAACTGCGACGCGAACCGTTCGCGCTCGACCGCGACGTGCTCGAACCGATCTTCGGACGTCGTGCGGCGAGCAACGGGGTCGTGAGCGATGACGACTACGACAAAATCCAAGAAATCGTATCCGACATGCAACGTGACCTAAAGGGAAGAGTGAAAAAAGTCCCAGCGAACGATTACATCGCGGCCAAGCGTTTGTTGGAAAGCTTGGCCTATGAGGTTAAGCTATAATACGTCCTCCGGAAGTAGACGTCCTTTTCCCACCTCATTCCGTGTTCTTTCCTAGCGAGTTTCGAGATCTGATCAGCGGCCGCCGACGCGGCTGGCGAGCCGTGCTCTGTCGCGGCCTGCTTCGCCTCGCCGAAGTGCCTTATACATGGGCCGTCCGCTGGCGAAATCATCGCTATGATCGTGGCCACAGGTCGATCCACCACGTCCGTGTGCCAGTCGTTAGCGTCGGAAACCTGACCCTGGGCGGCACCGGCAAGACACCGCTGGTCGAGTGGATCGCCAAGCGACTCCGTGATCGCCAGATTCGCCTTACGCTAATCAGTCGTGGCTACGGAGCAACCGATGACGGTCCGAACGACGAAGCGCGTGAACTGGCCGCGAAACTGTCTGACGTGCCCCACCTGCAAAATGCCGATCGGGTTGCCGCGGCCCATGCCGCAATCGAACAGCACGACTGTCAATTCATTCTGCTCGATGACGGATTTCAGCATCGGCGACTGGCCCGCGATCTCGACATCGTGCTGGTCGACGCGCTCGAACCGTTCGGCTTTGGACATGTCTTTCCTCGTGGCACACTCCGCGAACCGCTCGCCGGCCTGGCCCGCGCCGACGCCGTTGTGCTCTCGCGAGCCGATCAGATTAGCAGCGAAGATCGTCTGTCGATCCGCCGCCAGCTCGGTCGCCATGCCGGCGAGGCCATCTGGTGCGAAATACGACATGCACCGCGCAATCTGCTCGCCTACAGCGGCCAAATCGCCCCGCTCGATTCGCTTGCCGGACAACGTGTCGCCGCGTTCTGCGGCATCGGCAATCCGGTCGGCTTTCGTGCCACCCTAGAGCAGTGCGGCTACCATGTCGTTGCCCTGCGCGAGCTGCCCGACCACCACGACTATCCGCCCGCCGAGGTCGGGAGACTCGCTCGCTGGGCGGCCGAACACGATGCCCAGGCCATCGTCTGTACGCACAAGGACCTGGTGAAAGTGGCCACCGACTCTCGCGCGGGGCTACCCCTCTGGGCCATTTCCATCGAAATCGAGTTCCTCACGGGTCAGGAGGACCTGCAATCGCTCCTCGACGACGTGGCTGGCAAAAAAGCCTTGGGCTGCTAGGCGACATTGCTATTGGGGACCAAAATCGGCCCCGTTATACTCGTGGTCGTTTTACGGGTTCCCAAGCTCCGCTTGGGAACCCGTATCCTCGAAGCTCTGCTTAAGGGCCATAAGTCGAGCAACGGGAACAACGTAGGGGCCTCGAAGCGGAGCTTCCGGGAAGTGCGTTTCCAAACGGAGTTTGGGAACGAGAGTTAAAAACGGGGCCTCGTTGCGAGGGAAAAGCTATGGCGCACGGTATCCCCACTACCGATTTCACGAGTCCCAGCGCACCCGTTACCACGGTCGCCACCGGTCCACCGGCGGCAAACCCCGCTTCGGCTACGACGACTCGCCGCCTTCCGAAGCAGACAAAATTCCAACTCGAGGTGGCGCTGCTCGTCTCGACTTACCAAAGGCCAGGGCATCTGCGACGGGCGCTCGCTTCGATCGCATTACAAAAGCACGTCGCGGGAAAATTCGAAGTCGTGGTCACCGACGACGGTTCGGAAGACGCAACGTCCGATGTGGTCGATAACTTCACAAGAAAAGTCGACTTTCCCGTCCACTTTACGACCCATCTGCATGAACAATTCCAGCTTGCCCGCTGCCGCAACGAAGGGGTACGTACCACCACGGCGCCTTACCTGCTGTTTCTGGACGGCGACCTTCTCTTGCCGCATGATTTCGTTGCCCAACATCTGAAAAATCGCAGCGCCGACGTAACGATGGCCGGCGACAGCTGCTATTTCACTCGGGAAGACTCCGCTCGAGTGAACGATGACACCCTCCGTAGCGGTCAGTTTCTCGATTGGATTCCTCCGAGCGAAGAG
>CAUYYY010000143.1:0-5820 GCA_963577165.1 Planctomycetota bacterium
TCCGCACGCAATTGGCCGAATCGATTATCGGGATTCTTTCACAACAACTATTGCCCAAAATTGGCGGAGGCCGCGTAGCGGCCTTCGAGGTCCTGATGGTCACGCCGGGCATTGCAAACTTGATCCGCGAAAACAAAATTTTCCGAATCACGTCGTCGATTCAGACCGGGGCCAAGCACGGCATGCGACTGCTGGACGACCACCTATTCATACTTTGGAAGGAAGAGAAAGTCACGAAGCAGGACGCCCTGGCCAAGGCCAACGTTCCGGATGAGTTGGCACACAAAATCGCCGAGGCCGAGCGCGGAATGTTCGACGATGCGGCCGATGTAAAACAGGCGTCGAAGCAGTAGAAGGTCGAGGGTCTAGGAACGAGAGTCGAGAGCAAATCCGAAACAATAATATTCCCCAGCGAGAATCTAATCTTCATGTCTGTTCGGCAACTTGGTCAAATCTTGGTCGACTTGGGCTTCATCGACGATGAACAGCTCGATTTGCTGATCGAAGAGCAACAGCAGCAGCCGGGCGAACCGCTCGGCAAAGTCGCCGAGAGCATGGGCTTGATCACCGACGATCAGTTGGCCCAGGCGCTCGCCGAAGAGATGCATCTGCCGACCATTACGCTCAGCGACACGGCGATTCCTCCCGAAGTGCTCGAGTTGGTCGCCGAGCCAATGGCCCAGATGTACCGGATCATTCCGGTCGCGCTGAAGGACAATTCTCTGACCGTGGCCATGTGCGATCCGCAGAACTTGTCGACCCAAGACGAGTTGCGTTCGTTCTTGGGCTACGACATTCGCGTGGTGGTGACGACCGAGGGCGAGATTGAAAAAGCGCTCGATCGCTATTACACGGAATCAGGCGAAAGTGTCGAGACGTTGGTCTCGGACCTGGAAGCGGACGAAGAGTTGGCCGCCGCGGCCCAAGAAATCGCCGGCGACGGACCGATCGACTTGACGAGTGTCGAGGCGCTGGCCGACAGCGCGCCGGTTCGCAAGCTGCTGAACATGGTGCTGTTGATGGCCATTAAAGACTATGCCAGCGATTTGCATTTCGAGCCGTTCGAGGACGAGTTCCGCATTCGTATCAAGGCCGATGGGGTACTTTACGAGCTGGTGCCCCCGCCGCGACATCTGGCGTTCGCCATCACGACACGGATTAAGGTGATGGCCAATCTTGATATCGCCGAGCGCCGGATGCCGCAGGATGGTCGCATCGAGCTTAGCGTCGGTGGCCATCCGATCGACTTGCGAGTGAGCGTGCTTCCCACAATGTTCGGTGAAAGCGTGGTGATGCGGGTACTCGACCGTTCGGTTGTGCAGCTCGACCTGCGCAAGATCGGTTTAGACGCTCAGACGCTCGAACCGTTTATCGAAGTGATTGAACGGCCCAACGGCATCGTGTTGGTCACCGGGCCGACCGGTTCGGGCAAAACGACCACGCTCTATTCGGCGCTCAACATGCTCAATCGCATCACGGACAAGATTATCACCACGGAAGACCCCGTTGAATACGATCTGGACGGTATCATCCAGGTACCGATCGACGCATCGGTCGGAAACACGTTTGCCCATTGTTTGCGTTCGATTTTGCGTCAGGATCCGGACAAAATTCTGGTGGGCGAAATTCGCGATCTGGAAACAGCCGAGATCGCGGTCCAAGCATCGCTAACAGGCCATATGGTCTTCAGCACCTTGCACACGAACGATGCACCGAGCACGGTAACCCGGCTCAAGGACATGGGCGTACCGACGTTCCTGATCACGGCCACCATCGAGGCGATTCTGGCACAGCGGCTCGTGCGACGAATCTGCACCCAATGCCGCGAGACCTGGTCACCGCCGAAGGAGATCCTCGACGATTTGGACATTACGCCCGAGATGATCCAGGGAAAACAGTTTTTCAAGGGCAAGGGTTGTGAGGGCTGTAATAACACGGGCTACAAAGGACGGGTTGGTCTGTTTGAACTGATGATCATGAACGACGAACTGCGCGATTTGGTTATGCACAATGCACAGACCGATGATCTCCGCGAGGCGGCTTGCCGCTCGGGCATGGTCTCGCTACGAGACGCCGGCTTGCGAGCGATTTTCGAGGGCACGACCACCGCGGACGAAGTGATACGAGAGACGATTTTAGAAGCATAGAGGAGCGGAAGGCAGAGAGCAGAGAGCCTTTTAGCCGTGGCGGCCACGCCCGGAAAGAGCGGAGAGCAGAGAGCAAGAGAGCCTTTAGCAAATAGCCGAAATTATGCCAACTTTTCAATTCGAAGCGATGGACTCGACCGGTGCCGAGATCAAGGACATGATCGAGGCGGCCAGCGAAGAAGAAGCGCAGGCCACGATCCGGCAGATGGGGTACTTCATCACGAGGATCTCTGCCAAGAAAAGCCGGAAAGTCGCCGAGGGCAAAACCACCGTCAAGAAAAAACGTGGCCTCGTGTTCGGCGGTGTCCGCAGCAAGGACTTGTGCGCCTTTACCCGGCAACTATCGATTCTCCAGGACGCCGGCCTGCCGATCTTGCGCAGCCTGCGAATTCTCGAAGGCCAATCGAAGCCGGGTCGGCTTAAGTATTCGCTGTTGAACGTTTGTGACGAGATCGAAGGCGGGTCGACGCTTTCCGAGGCGATGGCCAAATCGCCTAAGGCGTTTGACCGGCTCTATGTGAACATGATCAAGGCCGGCGAGGCGGGCGGCGCGCTGGAGCTTATTCTGCAGCGGTTGGCTGAATTCAAAGAACGGGCCGAATCGCTCAAGCGCAAAGTCAAAGGGGCGATGATCTATCCGTGCGTCGTCATCTCGGTGGCGGTCGGCATCCTCACCTTCATCATGATCAGCATCGTGCCCGCGTTCATCGAGATCTTCGATGACTTCGATCTCGATCTTCCGCCCGTGACCGTCTTGTTAGTCGAAGTTTCACATTTGGTTGTGGACTGGTGGTTCCTCATCCCGGGCATTCCGATCAGCATCTGGTTGGCCATCAAACTCATTCGTAAATTCAAGCATGGGCGAATCGGTTGGGATCTGTTCACGCTGAAGGTGCCGGTCTTCGGCCAATTGGTCGAGAAGAATATCTTGGCCCGCACGACGCGCACACTCGGTACGCTGATTGCGAGCGGCGTACCGATTCTCGAAGCGCTGACCATTACCCGCGATACAAGCGGAAACGCCGTGTTCGAAAACCTATATAGCAAGATTACCGATTCGATTCGCGAAGGCGAGTCGATCGCCAAACCGATGAAGGAACATTCGAAGCCCGGCTTCCATCCCGTGGCACTCTTCTTCTGGGCCACGTTTATTCCGGTCGTCGGCGCATTGATCTACCTCCTGCGGATGAACCAGAGCGTCGTCTCCGACATCGTGGTCAATATGGTCGACGTCGGCGAGGAGACGGGCGAACTCGATACGATGCTCTACAAAGTCGCCGACATTTACGACGAAGAAGTCACCGTGCTTACCGACTCTCTGGTGTCGCTGCTCGAACCGCTGATGATCCTGATCCTCGGCGGCATGGTCGGATTTATTGTCATTTCGCTGTTCATGCCGCTGGTCGATTTGATCACCAACCTGAGTGCCGGTTAGGAGACTTTTAACCGCGACGACCACGCCCGAAACATTTTAACCGCGGCGGCCACGCCCGGGAAAGGAATTGCAAATTGAGAATTGCAAATTGCAAATTGCAAATTGACGGTTTGTGTCGTGCAAAGACTATTCCGCATTTCGCATTCCGCATTCCGCACTCGCCGCGCAGCGGCTTCACGCTCGTCGAGATGTTGGTCGTGATCGTTATCATCGGTGTGCTGGCCGGTCTGGTCCTGCCGGCCATCAACGCGGCACGCGAGGCAGCCCGCCGCGCGGGCATCGTCATGGAGATCAGCAACCTGCACTCCGCCATGCAAGATTATCGAAACACGTACAGTTCGTACCCGCCGAACGCCAGCGATGCGCCGGCCATGGTCCGGCATTTTAAGAAGTCATTTCCGCGGATAGCCGCTACTGAACTGGATCTCGTACGCGCACTCGCTGACCCGAACAACCCAGATCTTAGAGGTGGCATGAACGCTGCCGAAGCACTCGTCTTCTGGCTGGGCGGATTCAGCAGCAACCCGGAACTTCCGCTGACCGGACCGGGTGGACCGTTAAGTAACTCAGACACGACAGACGAACACGGTGACGTCGATAATCGTGATGATCGCACATTTCGCTACGAATTTGACAAAGCCCGGCTGACCGAATCGCTTAAGGAAGCTGGCGATGAAAGACTGGTTACGGTAGTGAATGTTACTGCCCGGACTAGTTATACCGTCCTCCTATGGATTTATCCGCCTGAAAAACTCGAAGAGCCGTTCGTCTATTTCGATACGTCGCGTGGACGTTTCGAAGAGGTGGGCACCCCGTTATGGAATCGGGACCCAAGAATGTTTTGGCCCATTTACCAAAGTGCGGCCGGCAACGGCCGGGTCCGCGCCCATGTGCTGATCGATCGAACAGACCTCTGGAAAACGCAATTCATCAATTCCGACTCGTTCCAAATCCTGGCGGCAGGCACCGACGACCAATGGGGTGGGAATCCGGGCGATCCAAGCAAGTGGGAAACTGGTGATCTCGATAACGATAACGGCGTACCGAATTCGTATCCCAACGGCCCGTTCCTTGGCGAGATGGCCGACAATCTGTCCAACTTCACGTCCGGGGCACTCGAGGACGCGGCAGAATAGCCTTTTAGCCGTGGCGGCCACGTCCGAAAGAGGAATTGCAAATTGAGAATTGCAAATTGCAAATTGCAAATTGACGCTGCATTGCGGCGCCGCTGCGCGAAGAGCATTCCGCATTCCACATTCCGCACTCCGCATTCCGCTTTTACTCTCGTCGAACTGTTGGTTGTGATCGTGATCATTTCCATACTGGCCGGCATGGTGATGGTCGCTATGGGCTCGGCCCGCGAGTCGGCCCGCGTGCGCAAGACCCGCACGACCATCGCCACGCTGCACGAACTGCTGATGGAGCGATACGAATCGTACCGATACCGGCGCGTGCCGATTAGCACGTCAGGGTTTAGCCCGGATGCCGCCGCCCTCGCTCGACTTCGAGCAATTCGCGAGCTAATGAAGATGGAGATGCCGGACCGTTGGAGCGATGTGATAAACGATCCGGTTCTTCTTTTGGACCGTGGCGGTACTGCGAGGCGTACAGCCCTTTCGCAAGCATATTTAAGACGTCATGACGCGCTTTCGCCGGCCCCCTCAACACAGTTCCAAGGCGCTGAGTGCCTCTACATGATCATCACAATGGCCACCGGCGAAGGCGAAGCACTGTCGTTCTTCGGCGATCGAGAAATCGGCGACGTGGACAATGATGGATCGCCCGAGTTTGTCGATGCTTGGGGAAAGCCAATTAGCTTTCTTCGATGGCCGGCTGGTTTTGTTTCGGAGTTGCAATCAGGTGATTCGGAAAGCGATCACGATCCTTTTGATCCGTTGCGGCGCGATCCTGGGGCATATCGGCTCACGCCGCTCATTTATTCTGCCGGTCCTGATGAGTTATTTGACATTCGAGCCACGAAGGATTTTGTATATGTCCCGCCGTTCGACCCTTACATCGACACTGACGCCGCCATGTCGGGCGACCAACTCATTGGCGAGCAACGCGATTCCCCCGAAGGCGATGGCGACGATAACTGGCACGACAACATTCACAACCATTTGATCGGCGGGCGGTAAGGAAAGAGCGAAGAGCGAAGAGCGAAGAGCGAAGAGCAGAGAGCGAAGAGCAGAGAGCGAAGAGCGAAGAGCGAAGAGCGTTTTAGCCGTGGCGGCCACG
>CAUYYY010000144.1:0-5813 GCA_963577165.1 Planctomycetota bacterium
AGAGCGGGCAAGAAACGGCTGCCATCGACTTAATTCCGCTCTACCTTGCTGCTTATAGCTTGCAGCCAGTCGTGGCTTAGCGCCCTGCCGCTTGCCGCCGCCAGCACAAATGACCGTTGCTCACCGGTTTACGGCCAGATAAACTATCCATTGTCGTATATCCGTCCTGGGACGGACGCGTATGCGGCACAAAAATCTGATCGTGTCGGACCGACCGTCTCCGAGTCCCCCTGCCCAACCGCCTGCCTAGTTGTCATCGGATCCCTATGGAAGCGAAACTGCTTGTCGTTGCCGGCGACGCCAACCAACCCGAGATCAAACTGAAGCTGCCCACCGTGATCGGGCGCAGCCGCGACGCCGATGTGACGATTGCTCATCCGCTGGTCAGCCGGCGCCACTGCGAGATCGCCGAGGGCGAGGACGGCCGCTTGCAGGTCCGCGACTTGGGGTCGCTCAATGGAACCTTCGTCGGTCAGACCCGGGTTGAAGAGTCTGTCTTGGCTCCTGGCGATTTGCTGACCGTCGGTGCGATCACGTTCCGTGCAGTTTACGGCGAGAACAAGGTGGACAGTGACAGCATTGACTTCACACCCACCGACGACCAGCCGGCAGCCATGGTCGATACCCAGCTCAGCCGCAACACCGAACCGGTGCCCGACCGCAAGCCGGCGGAGCCCGACGACACCCCGCTCACCGAAGTTCCAGACAACCAGACCGAGCCGGTCCCCTCTCGACCGAAAACTGAGCCAGCAAAGGCCGCAACGGACGATGAAGGAAACGAAGAGAACTTTGATCTCGACTGGCTCATGGACGATGACTAGGCAGGCCACAGGAAACAAACTACCAGCACCCCGGCTGCTTCAAGGTGCTGGAAAGTCTCTCCGAAAAGCAGCCGGGGTGCTAATCATCGGTATTTCGTTGCCCGTAGTTTGCGTTATCGCTGTTGTAACGGCCGGTTGTGGTGAACCGGTTCGGAACGTAGACATCCCGATCGCGGACGATCCGGCAGCCCGAAAGCCCAACCGGCTGGCTCAGGAGACAAGTCCCTATCTGTTGATGCACGCGCAGAATCCGGTCGATTGGTATCCGTGGGGCGAAGGGGCACTATCGAAAGCCCGGCGAGAGAACAAGCTCGTCTTTCTCTCGATCGGCTATTCCAGTTGTCACTGGTGCCATGTGATGGAACGCGAGTCGTTCATGGACGACGAAATCGCGGCGTTTCTCAACAAGCACTTCGTCTGCATCAAAGTCGATCGCGAGGAACGGCCTGACCTGGACGCCATCTTCATGACTGCCGTGCAGATCGTGACTCGGCGGGGTGGCTGGCCGATGTCGGTCTTCCTCGCGCCCGATGCGCGGCCTTTCTTTGGCGGCACCTATTTCCCGGCCCGCGACAACGACCGGCCCGAAACGATCGGGTTTTTGACTCTCATCCGCTCGTTGCAAAACGCTTGGACCACTAAGCCCGACAAGGTGATGGCCAACGCCGAGCAACTCACACAGCTTGTGAAGACCCAACTCGACGGCCAGCGTAGCAAGGCAACCGAGCCGCTCGACGGCCACGTGCTCAGCCAAGTGCAAGCGGCACTCGCCCTTCAGTACGACAGCCAATACGGCGGTTTCGGTTTTTCGCCGGTTAATCCGTCCAGGCCCAAGTTTCCCGAGCCGTCGAATTTACTCTTCTTGATTCATCGAGTGGATAGCGAGGCGGCGTCGGACGCGGCGCGGACCGAGGCCCGGCGGATGCTCGTCGGTACGCTCGACGGACTGGCCACCGGTGGTATCCGAGATCACATCGGCGGCGGGTTCCACCGTTATAGCGTCGATCGGTCTTGGCAAATCCCACATTTCGAGAAGATGCTCTACGACAATGGCCAGTTGGCGACCGTTTTTGCCGAAGCTTATCGAATCACCGGCCGCCAGGATTACCGACGTGTGATCGACGAGTTGGCCCGTTTCGTGCTCCGCGAGATGACCGACGAGGGCGGCGCCTTTTACGCTGCGATCGATGCCGACTCGGAAGGCGTCGAAGGCAAATACTACCGCTGGCAACGAGCCGAGGTCGAGCGGCTACTCGGCGCCGACGCATTTGCCCTGTTTCGTCGCGTGTATGGATTCGATCAGGCACCTAACTTCGAAGATGAATTCTACGTGCCGCTGCTCGCGCGGCCGCTCTCGACGATCGCCACCGAGATGAAGATGGCCAAAGACGAACTCGACGCTCGCCTGCAGTCGAGTCGCGATCGTCTGCTCCGAGCTCGCGACCCGCGGCCGCTCACCGATACCAAGATTCTGACTGCCTGGAATGGGCTGATGATCCGCGGCCTGGCCGATGCGGGCCGGTTATTGCCGAACCAAGAATATCTCGATGCGGCCGCCCGGGCTGCTCAGTTCGTACTCAACCATTTGCGGACCGATGACGGTCGCTTGCTGCGGACCTATGGCCAAGGCAGGGCCAAGATCGACGCCTATCTGGACGACTACGCGATGCTCGTCGATGGCTTGATCGCCCTCGATCGGGCCACCGGCGACGAGAAGTGGCTCGCGGCGGCCGACGAGCTGACGCAGATGCAGATCAAGCTGTTTTGGAACACGGACCGTGGCGGCTTCTTTTTCACAGCGGATTCCACGGCGCCTCTCACGGGGGCCGATCAGGCGACGCTGATTTCTCGTGCGGCGAACCCGGCCGACGGAGCGCGGCCATCGGGCAATTCGGTCTCAGCCGGCAATTTGATACACCTTGCCAAGCTGCTCGGCAAAGCGGAGTATCTTGATCGGGCCGAGCAAACCATCCAAGCCGCTGCGCCCTACCTCGAGCAGCGGCCGGCGGCGATGCCTCGCATGGCGGTCGCGCTGGCCGAGTTGCTGACTGAGCGGCCACCGGCGCCGAGCGAGACAACCGCGACAGAATCCGCGGATATCACAGAATCGACGGACGAGAATCAACCCGCCACGGATCGTGACGAGTAATGCTGCTCTTCAAGAAGAAATTTCTGTCGGCGATTCGTACTGGCGAGAAGACCCAAACGATCCGACTCTGGAAGCACTGTCGCATGAGGGCCGGACAGCGGATCTACATTCCCGGCATCGGATATATCCGCATCCATGCGGTCGACCCGATCGATCTGTCGGATCTGAGCGACGACGATGCTCGGCCCGATGGCTTTGCGACGGCGGACGATCTGCGGCGAGAGCTCGATCGACTCTATGGCGACCGGCTGGCCTCGAGCGAGAAGACCTACCGAATCGTCTTCTCTGTGTTGCCGCCCGAAGAGCAAATGAAAGAGCCCAGCAAACACTAGCGGGCAAGCATGTCTTGCATTTCTTGGGCGACGGCCCGCGGATCGCCGAGCATGGCACTCATGCACCCGGCAACGAGCAACAGCGCGGTCGACAGCAGGCACCAACCGAACGCGTTCGGTTGAACCTGCACATCGCACAAGGCCGTCGCAAGCCCGATTTCCAATTGCCGCCAGAGCCTGAAACTTTGCCTGGGGCCGTTGGCGATCATCGTGATATGCCGCATCGCGGGCGAAACATCAATATGCAGCTGCGCGATCCGCACTGCGCCCTGACCCTCATCGGCACTCTCGCTCTCATCGGTGCCTCCACGCTCAATGGCCGTTTTTCTCTTTTGGGATAAGACCAGGGTATCGCCGGCCCAACGGGCGGCGGGGTCGATCCGCGCGACGACATCCGCCAGCACGGGACGCAGCTCGTCGAGGCAGAGGTTGTAAATGATCAGCCGCGGTCGCGCGAGCAACACAATCAACGAAACCGACAGCCCGTAAAAGGCGATCAGCGGCAGCCAGACGTAGGCCCCAAATTTCAGGGCTGCCATCTGAGGCATGAATAGTTCCATCGGACCGATCACGACCAATCCCGCCAGGGCCACGCCGAGCGCCCCCAGATCGCGACCACCGGTCGTGAGAAAGGGTCGCCGCGATAAATTCAATAGCGCGAGCAGCAGCAGATAGACGGCCAGCGGAAGAATGGCCACCGTGAGTCGGAAGGGGTCGAGGAGTCGGAAGGAATCGAGGAACATAGGTGCTGATTCTCGGGTGCCGCGGGAAAGGTGTCAATCGGCGGGCGGTCGAGGAAAGTCCCTAGCCGCGACGCTACGCGTCGCAGGCGTTGTTTGAAAAGGGCGCGGTTTTCGAGCGCGCCTTATAGGGGGGGGCCAGTGCCGTTTGATAAGGTGCATCTTCTCGAATAATCAAACAGGGAAATGTCGAAATCCGAAACAAATCCCAAGTTCCAATGTTTAACCGCGAGGCGCAGCGGAGGGCGTACGATTCAACGCAAAGTTACGTACCTCTGGCGCACCTGCCAGGCGTAGCCTGTCGGCTATTGGCCAATAGCTTTTTCTTGCTAAATTGTCAAAGAACGCGGCATGTTGATTGCCACGGACCAACGTAGCAAATGGGCGCAAAAATTTAAGGTCCGTTTGTGGATACCCCGACCATAGGGGGTAAGGTGAAGTGGGGAAGGGGGAATGACGAAACAAATCGGGGAACCGCAGATGGGCGCAGATCAACGCAGATAAAGTTGGAGCCCGCTGGGGATGATTTGTTACCGATCTGTATACGATACATTGATGTCACTACTGTCCGGTTAGAAGTCGAATAGTGGTAACTGGTTAGAGCAAGGGGTGTCTGGCAAACGGTACGTTGGGTTGGTTAGAAGTTGCAAAAGCAGGTGTTTTCTCGAAGGGGTTGACACTCAGAATTTGCAGGATTTCGGAGAGGCTTCGTTCGATCTTCAGTTCCTTCTTGACAATAGCAACGAGCACGTAAACGCTGATTGCGATCCAGACTTGGGTTCGCACGGCATTGGACGATGTACCATAAAAGGCTTTGATTCGCAGATGTTGTTTGATCCATTTGAAAAAGAGTTCGATTTGCCATCGGCACTTGTAGAGCTGCGCGATCGTCAGGGCTGGCAACACAAAGTTGTTCGTCCGGAAGACAAAATGTTTGTCGGTTTCGACGTCGAAGTAACGGATCTTCCGTAACGGTTCGCAGTACGCATGCGACGACTTGACGCCTGCCAACACGATCGTTTGATCGCTGTGAAGCCCGGTTGTCTTGTCGATGATACGCGACTCCCGACGCTTGGCATCGAGGTTCTTTTTGGCGCGCAAAAGGAAGAATGCGGCTTGTTGGTGCAGCCGGTACAGACGCGTGAAGTTGAGATACGCCTTGTCCATGATGTAGAACGCGCCCGGCTCGATCGGCAACTCGTCCAAGATGTTCACATCGTGTGTTTTTCCGTGCGAAATACGGATAAAACAGGGTATATTGCTTCGCCGGTCGAGCAGCGTGTGGAGTTTGACAGCCCCCTTGCGACGACGAAATATGGCCCAGGGAAAAAGCGAAAGACAAAGATCGATCGTCGTCGAATCGAGGGCGTAGGCAGTCCCTTTCAGATCGACACCCAATGGTTCGTTGACATAGAGCGCTCGTGCTCGCCGGATGAGCGTTTGCGCAAAGTCGGCGTAGATTCGCCAATCGAGAGTGCGATTGGCATCGGCCAGGGTGCTGCGCGCAATACGGCCCCGAAATCCCATGTGGTAAAGCTTCGGCTGAACCGATCGCAAACAGGTTTCGATGTCGCGCAAGCTTTCGCGATAAGCCAATTGGGCAAATGCCATCGCCAGGAACCGGTCGCGACACGAAAAGTCTCGTGTCCGATAGTTGCCACGGTACTGGCCTGCCCCCTTCAACCGAGTCCAGATCCGAAGTGATAATCCGGTGAATTGGACACAATTTGAAGGAGGGCATTCGATGCCACGAGGTAAGAAGTACCGAGCG
>CAUYYY010000145.1:0-5782 GCA_963577165.1 Planctomycetota bacterium
AAGGAGGTTAAAGCAGGAGGGTCGTAGGGTGGACCGAGCTGCACGAGGCCCACGCGTCCTGCTGGCGCGATCGGCTCCGCCGGCCAGCTGGGTGACAGCTAGTGCGAGTCGCACGGACATGAGGTCAACAATTGCATTTTTTCTTCGACATTAATGTGATGATAGCCGCCACGTTATTTTGTGATCTGCTCTATCCGACCGAGCCTTCCATTTGCAATTCGATCAGCCGGTTCATTTCCACGGCGTACTCCATCGGCAGCTCCTTGATCAGCGGTTCGATGAAGCCGTTGACGATCATGGTGCTGGCTTCCGCTTCGCTCAATCCGCGACTCATCAAGTAGAAGAGTTGCTCTTCACCAATCCGCGAGACGCTGGCCTCGTGCCCGATGGAGACGTCGTTCTCGTCGATTTCAATATAAGGGTAGGTGTCGCTGCGGCTCTCGGGATCGAGAATCAAAGCATCGCAGACGACGCTCGATTTCGAACCGGTCGCGCCCTTTTCCACTTTGCAAAGTCCGCGGTAACTTGATCGGCCACCGTTCTTCGAGATCGACTTGGAGACGACACGGCCTGTGGTGTTCGGAGCGCAGTGTACCAGCTTGGCGCCGGCGTCCTGATGCTGGCCCGACGAGGAAAACGCGATCGAAAGGATCTCACCACGTGCGCCTGGCTCCATCATATAAACCGCCGGATACTTCATGGTAAGCTTACTGCCTAAGTTTCCGTCGATCCATTCCATCAGGGCGTCGCCGTAGACCATCGATCGCTTGGTCACCAGATTGTAAATGTTGTTTGCCCAGTTTTGAATCGTCGTGTATCGACAGCGACCGCCACGCTTGACGACGATCTCGACGACGGCCGAATGCAGGCTTTCGGTCGAATACATCGGCGCCGTGCAGCCCTCGACGTAGTGGACTTCCGCACCCTCGTCGACGATGATGAGCGTACGTTCGAATTGGCCCATGTTTTCCGCGTTGATGCGGAAGTAGGCTTGCAGCGGATATTCGATCTTCACACCAGGAGGAACGTAGATAAACGACCCGCCCGACCAGACGGCCGAATTGAGCGCGGCGAATTTGTTATCCGACGGAGGGATAATGGTGCTAAAATACTCGCGAAGCAAGTCCGAGTGCTCTCGAACGGCGGTGTCCGTATCGGTAAAGATAACGCCCTGATTGCCCAATTCCTCCTTGAGCGAGCCGTATACCACCTCGCTCTCGAACTGCGCTTTGACGCCCGCTAGAAATTTCTTTTCCGCTTCCGGGATGCCCAGCTTGTCGAATGTCTCTTTGATCTCGTCGGGCACGTCGTCCCAGGTTTTGCCCTGCTGCTCGGCAGGCTTGAGGTAGTAGTAGATGTCCTGAAAATCGAGGGCAATATCGCCGCCCCAGGAGGGCATCGGTTTCGACTTGAAGATCTCGAACGATTCGAGCCGGAACTCCCGCATCCACGCCGGTTCATTCTTTATTTCAGAAATCTGCGATACGATTTCCGCATCCAGACCCTTCCGAGCCTTAAACACCGCCTTGGTCTCGGTGCGAAAATCGTATTTGTTGATCTCTCCGAGACCACTGTGAGCCGGGTTAGCCGCAGCATCGGTAGCCATTGTCTTTCGCCTTATATAAACAATCTAAACGAAGCTTTCGTTCGCTTGAATTCACGAGTTTGTTTCATTTTGCATGGGTTCGGGTCAGCACCCCGGCTGCTGATAAATAAGCCACATAACCTGTCGTGACACAGCAGCCGGGGTGCTAACTACCATGGGTCAAGCGACCCCGGTGGCCGCTTCTTTTTTCATAGCCGCCTCGTCAGCCGCCTCGACGGGGTGATCGGCACGTACTCGATCGTACCCTTTTGTGTACAGTTCCTCGGCCAACTCGATGCCGCCCGTTTCGACAATCTTGCCGCCCAGCATCACGTGGGTGAAGTCGGGTCGGTTATGTTCGAGCAGCCGGTCATGGTGCGTGATAATCAAAAGGCCCATTTTCTCCCCACCGATTTCCGCAATGCTCTGACTGGCCAGCTTCACCGCGTCGACATCCAGTCCGCTATCGGTTTCGTCCAGAATCGCAAACTTCGGACGCAGCATGGCCAGTTGCAGAATCTCAGCGCGTTTCATCTCGCCGCCCGAAAAGCCGTCATTCACGTAGCGCCTTGCAAACTCCGGGTCCATCCGCAACTGCGCCATCTTTTCTTTGACTTCCTTGCGAAACTCGCGCATCGGAATCAGGTCCTCGCCCTCTTTCCGGTCCGGATTGCGGACGTTCGTGGCAGCATGGCGGAGAAAGTCGGACATTTTCACGCCGGGAATAGCCATCGGACGTTGAAAGGCCAAGAAAATACCGGCTCGCGCCCGTTTGTCCGGAGCCATTTCCAAGAGGTTCTGGCCATTCAATTCGGTCGTGCCGCTTGTTACCGTGTAACCAGGGTGCCCCATAATGGCCAAGCCGAGCGTACTCTTGCCCGAGCCATTGGGACCCATCAAAGCGTGCGTCTCACCGCGACGAATTGTCAGATCGACGCCCTTGAGAATAGGCTTCTCTCCAACAGCGACATGCAAGTCGGTGATCTTCAGTGTCTCGTGGGATATATCAATCATCTTTGATTCGTAGCTCGAAATGAATGGTAGGAATAATTGGAAGCACCCCGGCTGCTGTATCACGACAGATCTTGTAAATTCTTCATCAGCAGCCGAGGTGCTGAAATCGTGCAGCTTTTCATTGGACGCTCCTTAACCGGTTATTTTCTGGTGGTCATACAGCGGGTCGATATCAGCGGGCGCGTCCACGTAACCCGCATGGTGTGGCACGGGCAACTCGTCGGCCAACTTGATACCGGCCTGCGCCAACCCGACCGAACCGCTTCGTTTGGCGATCTTGTGTCCCTTGATTTTGTCCTGAATCCGCATCAGACCTTCTAGCAAAGCTTCGGGGCGCGGTGGGCAACCGGGAACATACACGTCGACCGGCACGACCAAGTCGACGCCCTTGACCACATGGTAACCGTACTTGAAGTAGGGTCCGCCACCCACGGTGCAAGCACCCATCGCGATGACGAACTTCGGATCGGGCATCAGGTTGTACAGCCGACGTACCCGGCTGGCCATTTTGTAGGTCACGGTGCCCGCGACGATCATCAGATCGGCCTGCCGCGGAGACGCCCGAAAAGCGCCGGCGCCGAAGCGATCCATGTCAAAACGGCTGGCTCCGGCCGCCATCATTTCGATCGCACAACAAGCCAATCCAAATGTCAGCGGCCAGATGCTCGATTGACGTGCCCAGTTCATGGCCTGCTCTACCGTCGTGGTGATAACGTTTTCTTCGAAACGTCCTTCGATCCAAGGTTTAGTCATTGATTCGGTCCGTCACACTGTTTCGTTAAGTTGCTCGATGTCACTCGCCCAGGGACAACCTGAACCAGAATAGAATCCGTAAGCATAACAACGTCCCTAGGTTGCTTCAAAGGTACAGCAACTATCTCCATCAAGCCGGCAGGCGCTCAGTCGCAACCTGGTACCAACGACCTCAGAAAACAACATCTGTTCCATGCTGCAGATTCCGCGATCCTGGGCCGCCAGTTCGGGATATGGGCACGACCGCGCCGTGAGGACCGGCAGCTCTCCCGAATCGTCGACGTCAAACGGAACATCCCTCTCGTCCATGAGCCGGCTGATCGATTCCATCCGCTGGGCGGTCGAACCACCGCGTACGAATTGCGAGTATGTGCCGGCCATGCGCTTCGAAAGCCGTTGTAGCAATCCTCGCCGAACCTGCGGATCCTGCACGGCTCGGATCTCGTTCCAGAGCATAATGGCCAAGTCGCTGTAGTTGGCGCCCGACTGACGTAACCCTTTATCAGTCAACAAATATCGATAGCTAGGCCGGCCTCGACCCAGACGCTCGGCGTGCCTCTCGATGAGGCCCTGGGCCATCATGCGATTGAGCCGTTGCCGCACGGCGGTGGCGGTAACGCTAGTCGCTTCGGCCAGTTCGCCTATGCTAAGCGAGTCGTGCTGCCGCAGCAGATCGATGATCGCCCGATCCGAAGTTTCACTTATCGTTGCCACGGGGCTATCTCTTGTCGAAGACACGTCTCAAAGCTTCACTACTCAATATTACAGTTTATCACATTTATGACAACCCATTATGTGACAAATATCGAGCAAATTCTTTAGGATGGCGTAAGATGTTGACACAAAACGAGTTATCGGATATAAGGCGGCCCAGGATATTACTCACAAAGTCAGTTCGCAAAGCAGCCGGGGTGCTTCCCCGCGCAGTAGACATTTGTCAACCGATTACCGCATCTCAACGTGCTGAAGGAATCGATGGCCATGAAGATTCTGCGTCGACATGCCTTGTCTGCAACAGTGGTGGTGCTCGCTTTATTAATCTCGGTGGCCCTTATTTGCCTCAGCCTCGCCCAGGGGCCGGTGGACACCGAAGCCGCTCCCCAGTCAACGCTCACGCAGGAGCCCAGCGACAGCGAGCAGCCGCCGGCCGACGACAGCGAAGCAACAACCGAAGAGCCCTCGGCAACATGGCAGGGCCAGATTGACAAGTTTTTCAAAGACTACCTGGTAACGCCCTTGGCGAAGGTGCTGTTCTATGAGATCTACGAAGGCGTTCCCATCGTGGTGGCTTGGCTCATGTTGGGCGCGATGTTTTTTACACTTCGCATGGGATTCATCAACTTTCGGGCATTCGGACATGCCCTACGTGTGACGAAGGGAGACTACGACAATCCCAATGACACGGGCGAGGTCACCCATTTCCAGGCCCTGGCATCGGCCCTATCCGCCACGGTCGGGCTGGGAAACATCGCGGGCGTGGCCATCGCCGTCGGCACGGGCGGTCCGGGAGCCATCTTTTGGATGATCATGGCCGGTTTCTTTGGCATGACGAGCAAGTTTGTAGAATGCACACTGGCCCAAATGTATCGGAAGGTCGATGTGGATGGCCGCGTGACGGGCGGTCCCATGCGATACCTCAAGGACGGGCTGGGTGAAATGGGGCTCGGTCTGCTCGGCACCGTACTGGCCGTGACGTTTGCGATCCTTTGCATCGGTGCGTCGTTTGGCGGAGGTTGCGCGTTTCAAGTGGGTCAGTCGCTCGGCGTGATCGAGGAGCAGATTCCGGCGATCAAGGAGGCTCGCTGGATCTACGGTCTGGTGATGGTTTTCTTTGTTGGGATCGTGATCATCGGTGGAATCCGGCGTATTGCCGCTACGGCAGAAAAGATTGTCCCGGCAATGTGTCTTGTCTATGTGGCGACAACAATTGCGATCCTCTGTTTCCGTTATGATCAGATCGGCTGGGCCTTTGGCGAAATCATGCGATCGGCTTTTTCCAACGACGCACTCTATGGCGGTGTGCTGGGTGTCATGGTCCTCGGCATCAAAAGAGCGGCGTTTTCGAACGAAGCCGGGATCGGCTCGGCGGCCATTGCTCACTCGGCGGCGAAAACCGAATACCCGGTGCGCGAAGGCATTGTAGCCATGCTCGGTCCGTTCATTGATACGGTCATCATCTGCACGATGACTGGGCTGGTGATCGTCATCACGGGGGTTTACGACGCTCCTGAACATGCGGATTTAATCGCTGCGGACAAGGGAGCACAACTTACAAGCGTCGCGTTTGCGAGTGTCGTTAGTTGGTTTCCCGTCGTACTCGCCTGTGCGGCGACGTTGTTCGCCTATTCGACGATAATTTCCTGGTCGTATTATGGTGAACGATGTTTCACACACTTGTTCGGGCAGCGATCATCGCTCGCATACAAAATC
>CAUYYY010000146.1:0-5749 GCA_963577165.1 Planctomycetota bacterium
CAAAAAGTTGGGCGTGAGTGCCTACGAATACCTTCGCGATCGCCTCAGCCGACGTTTCGAAATGCCATCTCTCGCACAATGCATCCAACAAGCTGCTCAATCAGCCACTGCTAGCGGTTGAGAAGATGCAAAATGCCGTAGCCTTGATTGCCTTTGACTCATTAAAATGCGACCCAGCTTCGGCGAATCGCGCCGTCACGCGCTTTCTGCCAGCAACTTCTCTAACGCAAGCCAGTTTCCGCTGCGAGGAGGTAGTTCCATTGTTTAGCGAAAGGACGTGACCCCATGCCCGTTGAAGGTATCCACGGTTTCCTTGGCACTCGCGCCTCGTTGATGGTCGACGTCGTATCGGTTGCCATGATTCTTGTCCTAGCTCTGATGACTTGGAGTATCTGCCAGGTCAAGTTCAAGCGTCGCTACGCGCTGCACAAAAAAATGCAGGTCGGTCTGGGCATCTTATTGGCCGTGACCGTGACGTTCTTTGAAATCGACATTCAATTTTTTAGCCCCTGGCGGGCAAACGCCGAGGCATCACCGTATTACAGCACGGTTTGGCACGAAGGCTGGGTCAACCGATCGCTTTACCTGCATCTTGTGTTTTCTGTTTCTACGGCCGTGTTATGGGTCGCGGTGATCGTCCAGGCGCTGCGCAAATTTTCCAGTCCACCAGCGCCTTGTCCGTACAGCCCCACGCACATTTTCTGGGCACGTCTGGCTGCCATCGACATGACGCTCACCACGCTCACCGGCTGGCTCTTCTACTACCTGGCGTTTGTCGCTTGATCCCTATAGGGTTCTTAGCCGCCCGTCGTCGCTACGATGCGGTTCACCGCGTTGAGAATAGCTTTCACGGTCGCTTCCACCGTGTCGGTCGAGACACCCCGTCCGCGATAAACCTGGCCCTCGTGTTCTACGTCCATGGTAACTTCGCCCTGTGCATCGCGGCCCAGTGTGGCGGCGCGTACGTGGTAGTCTTTGCAGACCAGTTTCAGACCGGTGATCTTTTCCGTGGTGAGGAACGCCGCATCGATGGGCCCATCACCGGCCGTCAGTTGCTCGGTGTAGTCACGGTTGCCGTGTCGTAGCGTGAGCCGCACACTCGGCTTTTCGCCCGTACCTGATTCGACGTGGAACGAAACCAGGGACCACGCTTCGTCCGGCACATCGTAGAGCTGCTGTTCGATCAACGCCGTCAGGTCCCCGTCGTAAATCTCTTTCTTTTTGTCGGCCAATTCCTTGAACTCGGCAAAAACCGTTTGCAATTGCTCGTCCGAAAGATGATAGCCGAGCATTCGAGCCCGATCAGCCAGCGCCGCCCGGCCGCTGTGTTTGCCCAGCACGAGATCGGTTTTAGTGAAGCCGACGTCCTGTGGTCGCATGATTTCGTAGGTTGTCGGCTCCTTCAACATGCCGTCCTGATGGATGCCCGCCTCGTGGGCGAACGCGTTTCGGCCCACGATCGCCTTGTTCCGTTGCACTTGCAGGCCGGTGACGCTGGCAACGAGCCGGCTTGTCGGCACCAGTCGCGGTGTGTTGATCCGCGTTTCTCGCCCGTAATAGTCACGGCGAGTGCGCAACGCCATGACAATCTCTTCTAGCGAGCAGTTCCCGGCCCGTTCGCCGATGCCGTTGATCGTACACTCGATTTGCCCCGCGCCGTTTTCCACCGCCGCCAGACTGTTCGCCACCGCCAGCCCCAGGTCATTGTGACAGTGGACGCTGATCACCGCTCGGTCGATGTTCGGCACCCGGTCGACCAGTATTTTGATGACTTTGCCCATATGAGCGGGCGTGGCGTATCCCACAGTATCAGGAATGTTGACCGTCGTGGCGCCGGCTGCGATGGCCGCCTCGACCACGGCACAGAGAAAGTCGGGCTCGGTTCGGGCCGCGTCCTCCGGCGAGAACTCGACGTCCGGGCAATAGCCAGTTGCCCGCTTTACGCCCGCCACGGCTCGCGCAATGATCTCGTCCTTGTCCATCTTTAGCTTGAACTGCCGATGGATCGCGCTGGTGGCGAGAAAAACGTGGATCCGTGCCCGCTCGGCATCCTTGAGCGCTTGCCAAGCGCGGTCAATGTCGCCCTCGTTGCAGCGGGCCAAGCCACAAATGGTCGCCCCCTGCACCTGTTTGGAGATTTCCGATACGGCCTCGAAGTCACCGGGCGAGGCGATTGGAAATCCGGCTTCGATCACGTCGACTCCAAGATCGACCAGGGCATGAGCGATCTCGAGCTTCTCCATCAAATTCATACTCGCTCCGGGCGATTGTTCTCCGTCGCGAAGCGTCGTATCAAAGATCGTAATCGGAATTGCGTCAGTCATGGTCCATTTGCTCTTTCGTGATACGTCGTGTTTAGCGAGGCCGCTTGCGGCCCGTGTTTTGAGGCCTCTAAACTCGTGCCCGCAAGCGGCCCCGCTAAACGTGAAACCATAAAAAAACCCCAAAGCCAAGTTCGGCCTCAGGGTTCGGACTGTTTATTTCGATTGGACGCGATACTCAGCGGTGTCGCACGAACCCCAAGGCTTGCCCGTAGGCAAGCAATAATAGTAACAGGGCGAGTGAGTTCGTTCCGATCATGGTTACCACCGACGTCGTATGATCTCAGCCATCGTAAATCTCGGCAAAAAGGTCCCCAGCACCGATGTATAACAAACATATAGCTGACCATCTGCCAGCGGTCAAGGTTCGCAGGTCATACGGTACAGAGATCCCCCGCCAGTCTTGCCTGTTTTATCGGCTGCCGAAGCGAGCTTTATTCAGGGGCAAAAGAAAGCTACGATTGCCCTGATTGCACGTTGTTTTTTGCAAGGTTTTGGGCTTTTTCGCAAGGTATCGGGCAATGACCGGCGAGAATCTCGACCTATCGAGCGATCATACCGGGGGTGACAGCAGTGACAGCACCGCCGCCGGCCGCCGGTTTCTCGGGCTTCAATTCGACTTTTGTGGTGTCTACACAAGGGTTTACGTCAATCAAGACGAGACGGTCTACGAGGGCAATTGTCCAAAATGCGCCCGTCCCGTGCGGCTTGAGATCGGGCCAGGAGGTACGTCCTCCCGTTTTTTCAATGTCTCCTGACCGCCACAACGGCCCAAAGGGACCGGGTGCGCCTTGAGTTGCCGCGGCATTTCTCCTACGATTCCGCCGCTTCTCACTCTGTCAGCTTACGATTGCCTTCGCCTATGTTCGATTTTGAAGTCCAACGATGTTCGCGCCACTGTGCCAAAACCGAGCGGACGCTGCAGCCCGGCGAGACCTATTTTACGGTGTTGTTGGTCGAGGGAGCCGACGTTGTCCGTTACGACTATTCGCCCGAAGCGTGGGATGGTCCGCCCGCCAAGGCGCTCGGCTGGTGGAAGGCTCAGATTCCGACCAAAGATTCAAAACGACTGCACTGGGCGCCGAATGATGTGATGCTCGATATGTTCGAGCAGTTGGAAGAGGAGGCCGATCAACATGACATGCGGTTCGTGCTGGCCCTGCTGCTGGTGCGTCGTCGAGTTTTACGACTCGAAGAGACCCAGATCGACGAGCAGAACCGCGAGCAAATGGTGCTGTACTGCCCGCGCCGCGAGACGACGTATGAAGTACTCTCCGTGGTCCCCACCGAAGAGCGACAGCAGGAAATCCAGGAAGAGTTGGCTAAACTTCTGGTCGGCGGCGAAGGAGCGGAGAGCAGAGAGCAGAGAGCGGAGAGCTAAGGGCAGGGAACCACTTACCACCGTGCATGGAAGCACAAATTGCGCAGGATCATTCTCTCACTCGCCACGCTGCTGACTCTCTTTTGTGGCAGCGGTGCGCATTGCATTTACCAATACGGACCGGTTTGGCCGACGTACGTCGCCCAGGCACCCCAACTCCTGCCGCCGGGGGCCACCAAGCTCCAAGTCATGCAGGTGGTCAATGACAATACGGCCCGGGTGACCTCGTTATCGACCAGCAACGCCACGATCAGTTCTCCGACGATGCCGGTCAGCTTGCGGGGCAATATCGCGCTCGAGCGGCCAAATCGCTTTCGGCTGCGGGCCAGCCATCCGATGACCGGTCCCGAAGTCGATCTGGGCAGCAACGACCAACTGTTTTGGGTCTGGCTGCACCGAGAACAGCCGCCTGCGGTTTACTTTTGTCACCACGACCAGCTCCACAGTTCGGCTGCCCGAGAGCGGATGCCCATCGAGCCCAAATGGTTGATCGAGGCGTTGGGCCTCACGACGTTCGATCCAGACGGTGCGCACAGCGGACCTCGCGTGCGCCGCGACGGCAGTCTCGAAATACTTAGCACGTTGCCGCTGCCGTCAGGCCATGCCACGGCCGCACAAGCGAACGAGACCAATAAGATCACCATCATCGACGCCAGGCACGGTTGGGTGCTCGAGCAGCACGTTTACCGCGATGGTCGGTTGGTTGCCAGTGCCTTGGCACGCGATCATCGTTATGATCCTCTCAGCGGCGTTTCGTTGCCCCAGCGTGTTGAAATCCACATATCCAATGCCCAATATCCGAACGGCCAAATGACCCTCGATATCGACCTGGGCAACGTCCAGATTAACTCTCTGGCGGGCGATCGGGACAAACTCTGGACGATGCCGAGCTTTTCGGGATCATCGCCGATCGATCTGGGCCAATGGAAGCCGCCCGTGCCCCGCACATCCGCACGCCCCTTCGCCACGAGACCGGACGCCCCGGCCACCGACCGCCAGTGGAACGGCGCTCGACGACGGTGAATAGGAGCGTCCAAGGAATAACCGCACGATTTCAGCACCCCGGCTGCTGATGAAGAAGCTGCGAAATCTGTCGTGATACAGCAGCCGGGGTGCTTCCAACGGCGATTGTAGCCCCCGCTCTCAGCTTACCCGGTCTGCTCCGGTGTGCCTCATTTTTCCCCGGGCACGGCTGAGCATCGGCCCGACACTGTTCTGAGGCATGCCGACCACCGAGCTTATTTCCTGGTAACTCTTGCCTTCGAGGTGGTAGAGGCGGACGACCGCCGCCTCGGTTCCGCCGAGTCTGGCCAGCAGCCGATCAACTTCTTCTCGGTTACTAATCCGGTCGAGAACCCGATCCTCCTGGCTCTCTTGGTGGGCGGCGTTATCGTCCAAGAGTGCGGTTGTCTTTCGAGCCATCAGTTGATGGACAACGACTCGCCGGGCGACGACGGTCAGATAGGTCGCCAGGCTGCTTTCTCCGCGAAACCGACGTAGGATCGCAAAATCATCTTTCACCAGGGACAGAAAGACCTCGCCCGTGAGATCCTCATGGTCGGCCGGAATAAGACGAATCGATCGGCTTTGGGCTGTGTGGTTGATGACGTGCAGCACCAGGCCCATGAACCGATCGACAAAATCCTCCCAGGCACGGGGTTTTTTTGTCAAACACCGTTGCAGTAGACTTCGGTCAATTTCAGAAAGCGCCACAGGAGGTACACCAGTCGAATCGGGTAAGCGCTCTGGCCATGCCGAGGCACGCCAGGAGAACAGTTTGCGAACATTCCGCCCCTCAAGAAAAGCCCACTATCATTTGATTTTAGGTACAACCAGACCCCCAAGCAAGTCTGACTTGGCAGGAGCCGAAAAGCGTAAAACCGCCTACGCTTGACACCTGGTAGGGCCGATACTAGTATTTGGCCTTGTTGACTAACTCCACTCGAACTGCGGCAGCCCGAGGTGGGTGAAACGGTTAAGGATTTTGCTGCGTAGCCGAGATTCGGCTCGCTGGTTTTCCAGTTCTCGATTTTTCAGTTTGTCCCCG
>CAUYYY010000147.1:0-5707 GCA_963577165.1 Planctomycetota bacterium
ACAGATGATTGCGTGTCCGGATGAAGAGATCGCCGTCGGAGACGGCGATCGACGCGTTGGTCGGTTCGCCGATCGAGTTGGTTGCCAACAGCTCGTACTCGGGCGCGGCGCGAAACACGAACACGTCGCCCGATTGGTTCAGGGCGTAGATGCTATCGCCGCTCAGCACCAGGGATGACCACATGTCCCCTCGGTCGCTGCCCGCTGTGCGGAGCCGCTTTTGCCAGACGACTTTGCCGGTCCGCAGCTCGAGACATTGCACGATGCCCTCGGTGTCCGGGAGGAACAGAAGGTCGTCTTTGACCACGCCCGTGCCGAGCCGCGACTTGGTCCGCTCTTTATGCCATAGCCGATGCGTCAACTGAACGTCGCCGCTGCCGCCCGGCTCAACCGCGATGCCCGGGCTGTGCCAACCGCCCATCGCGACCAACACACCGTCGCCCCACATCGGTGAGCTGTAGACCAACCGACCCAGCCCGTCGCATGTCCACAGAACGCTTCCGGTCGACGGGTCGTACGCTCGCATTCGATTCGGAAGCGAAACAATCAGCTCGTTGCGCTCGCCCGAGTCGATCAGCAGCGGCGTGCTCCACGAGCCGCGGAGACTCTTCGCTCGCTCCTTGTCGTCTTGGCTCAAGCTCTCCGACCCGACATCGCCGATATCTTCGCCTTCGGCCGACTGCGGAATCTCTGCCCGCCAGACGATCTGGCCGGTTTGCTTGTCGACGGCCACGACGAACTCGTGCTCGCCCGGCCCGAAGTTCAAGAAGCACAGGTTTTCGTGCAGCACGGGCGACGAGCCGTGTCCCCACTGGTGGCGTTGCGGGCCGAGGTCCCGCTGCCACAGCTGCTTCCCGTCGAAGTCGTAGCAGAAAAGACCCGCCGAGCCGAACCACACGATGACCCGCTCACCGTCCGTCACGGCCGAAGGGGAACAGTAGGGGTTCGTTTGATGCGACGATTCCTCTTCGGCGTAGTCCGTGCCGGCTTGCCACAGCAGTTGGCCGCCTGACCGGTCGAAACAGAGCAGCTCACGCCGCGGTGGGTCGTCGATCGCCTGGGTGAGGAAAATGCGATCCTTCCAGATGATGGGCGTGGAATTGCCACGATCGGGCAGTGGTGTCTTCCACCGCACATTCTCCGTCGCGCTCCACTGGGTCAGCAGATCGGTTTCCGCCGTCACACCCGTTCCGAGCGGACCTCGCCAGGCAGGCCAGTTTTCGGCCACCGCCGGCGCAGCGGCTAGTGTGCCAACCAACAGAACGGACCACCAAATCAATGCGCAACGCACTATGATTGGACCTCCTGCGCGTCGCCGCGCACGTATGAGTCGTCAGGCGTGAAAAAGGCGTGAACGTGGGCAACCAGCACTGGCGGCCCAGCCTCGTCCTATCCTATCATAATGCCCAGCCGCCGCGGGACCTCTGACAAACGATGGAATTGTGAGACACCTTACCATACACTTCAAAGTAAAGTTGTTCATGGCCCTTCTCGTTGGATTGCCACTTTGTGGCCTGGCAATGGAGACAGTGGCACGAGCGGAAGAAATGACGATTCACTACCCCCAGACAAGGCGCGTCGACCACGTCAACACCTATCATGGTACTCAGGTCGCCGATCCTTACCGCTGGCTCGAACAGGACGTCCGCGAGTCGGCGGAAGTAGCCGCTTGGGTTGCCGCTCAGCAAAAAGTGACCGAGGCCCACATCGAGGCCATACCTGAGCGCGATGCGATCCGCGCTCGGATCGAGCAACTGTGGAATTACGAGCGTTATTCGTCACCATTTAAGATCGGTGGCCGCTACTTCTTTTACAAAAACGACGGGCTGCAAAACCAGAGTGTGGTCTATGTGCAGGACACACTTGACGACGAGCCGCGGGTTTTGCTCGACCCGAACACCTGGTCCGAAGATGGCGCGGTCGCACTGGCCGGTTTGGTGCCGAGCGACGACGGGCGCTTCGTCGCGTACGGTGTGGCCGATGCCGGCTCCGATTGGCGCAGGTGGCACGTGATGGAAATCGGTTCGGGCCAGAAAGAGGGAGAGGATGTGGACCGGAAGCTCGACGACGTGATTCGCTGGATCAAGTTTGGCTCGGTCGCTTGGACCCAAGCTGCCGACGGTTTCTTTTACAGCCGATTTCCTGAGCCCGAGGAGGGCCAAAAGTTCCAGAGCCTCAACCTCAATCACAAACTCTACTTTCATCGGCTTGGCACGCCGCAGTCGGACGACGTGTTGATCCATCAGCGGCCCGACGAGCCCGAGTGGGGTTTTCATCCGACCACCACCGAGGACGGCCGCTACCTGGTGATCACGGTCTCGAAGGGTACCGACGACAAATACCGCGTGCTGGTCAAAGATCTGCAAAAACCCGAAGCATCGTTGAAAGCACATTTGTTGGAGGTCATCGGTAACTTCGACCACGAGTACAGCTACATCGGCAACGAGGGGCCCATTTTCTACTTCAAAACCGATCACGAGGCGCCGCGAGGGCGCGTGATCGCGATCGACATTCGTCACTCAGGAAAGGGGCATCCGGAAAAGAAGAATCATCGCGAGATCATCCCGCAGGCGGAAGAGACGTTCGATGACGTGAATCTGGTCGGAGGCCGACTGATTGCCCTCTACCTGAAAGACGCCAAGACGCAGGTGAACCTCTTCGACCTCGAAGGCCGGCCGCTCGGCGACGTGCGATTTCCCGGCATCGGTTCAGCTCACGGGTTTGGTGGCCGACGCAACCACACCGAGACGTTCTATACGTTCAGCAGCTTCGCCACGCCGCCGAGCATCTTTCACTACGACCTGTCGACCGGCAAGAGCACCCTTTATCGTCGCGCGCAGGTCGCTTTCGATCCGGACGAATATGTGGTGAAGCAAGTCTTCTATGAAAGCAAGGACGGCACCCGGGTCCCGATGTTTATCGCACATAAGCAAGGCGTCGTGCTTGACGGAACGAATCCCACGCTGCTCTACGGCTACGGCGGCTTCAGTATTCCCCTCACGCCCGGCTTCTCGGTAAGCCGCTTGGCCTGGATGGAACGGGGCGGCGTCTTTGCCATGCCCAATCTCCGCGGTGGTGGCGAATATGGAGAAGCATGGCACCAGGCAGGCACGAAACTCAACAAGCAGAATGTGTTTGATGATTTTCTCGCCGCGGCAGAGTGGCTGATCGACAACCATTACACGCGGCCCGACAAACTCGCCATCCAAGGCAGCAGCAACGGCGGGTTGCTGGTCGGGGCAGCCATCACACAGCGGCCCGAACTGTTCGGGGCCTGCCTGCCGGCGGTCGGCGTGATGGACATGCTCCGCTTTCACAAGTTTACGGCCGGCCGCTATTGGGTCGACGACTATGGTTCGTCGGACGACCCGGAGCAATTCGCGGCATTGCGGGCTTACTCGCCTTACCACAACATCAAACCCGGCACGAACTATCCGGCCACGATGGTGATGACCGCCGACACCGATGACCGCGTTGTGCCCGGCCACAGCTTCAAGTTTGCCGCCCGATTGCAACAAGCCCAAGCGGCCGCCGCGCCGATCCTAATCCGCATCGAGATCCGCGCCGGCCACGGCGCCGGCACACCGACCAGCAAGCTCATCGATCGGGCCGCCGACCAATGGGCGTTTTTGGTCAAGCACTTGAACATGGACCCGCCCGATCCCGACCAGAGAGATTCCAAGGAGTAGGGTGCATCCTCGTTCCCAAGCTCTGCTTCAAAGTCCTTTTTGATTCTCGTTTTACGGTTACGGCCGCGAAGCGGAGCTTCGAGGGTGTCGGTTCCCAAGCCGGAGCTTAGGAACCAGTAATGCTAACGGTGTCATTCGCGAGCGGGCACCGGTGTCTTGGCCGGCTTCACACGAAACACGAGCGGGAACGGACGCACGGGACTGCGAGCGCAGACGGCGTCGTCCACATGTCGGCCGGCCGCCACGACACCGACATCGTTGACGGTGAAGTCGTCGTTGTACTCACCGGCGACCGTCGACGTGGTCCACCGGACGTGGCCGTCTTCAAAGAGGACGTTCTGGCCGGAACCGCCATGGTTGACCTTCGGGGCGTCCGTCACGATCGGAAAGCCGGATCGATGCAGATTTCGCCCGGTTTGAAAGACTTCGTTTTCCAGGTGACCGAGCGGATAGGCATAGTCGCCACCCATGGTCAAATGATATCGAAACAATTGCTTGCCCTTTGCATTGCGCAGCTCGTCGAGCGAGGGCATCGCCGGCAGTTGGCCGCCTTGAGCCAAGTGTTGGGCCAAACGTGAGGTGGGACAGACCAACTGACCGGGGCGATTCAAGAAGCCACCATCGAACAGGCGAACCGGAAACAGACCGGCCGCCGCCAGGTTTCCATCGGCGTCGATTTCTGGGAAAGCGCCTTGATGCAGCTCGCTGTACTCGATCGCCGCGCGGCCTATCTCGCCCAAGTTGTTCTGACACGTGGTCCGTTGTGCGGCCAACCGACTCTGCCGAATCGCCGGCACCAGCAACAGGCCCGCCGCGATCAAGACGCCCCCGGCGACGGTCAAATCAGAGAACGTCCACCGAGAACGTCGCGCAGTCGGCTCAGGGGCCTCGGTCAAGTGGGCAGCCGGCGATGATAGCCGGGCTGCCCTTGCCGTGGAGGGAACGGCCGATGGGGAAGCAACCGGGGAAACAGCCGTAGCAGTCTCGTTTCGGGCCCGATGCTCGGCGACCAGTTGGCAGGTCGCATCGGCCAGGCCATCGGGCGGATCGAAATCACCCCGATAAACATCGAGCGGTTCCAGGCTTTCCCGCAGTGCTTCCAGCTCTTGCTGCAACGTAGGATCGCTTTGCAGCGCATTTTCGACGCGCTGCCGATCCCCATCTTCCAAGGCGTCCGCCAGGTAGTCGAGCAGTTTTTGTCGCATCACGTGTTTTCACTCCCGTCATCTTGACCAAAGTTACCATGCCACGCACCACTCAGTTTCACGATGGCGGCATGTAAGCGACTTTTAATCGTGCCGACTGGAACGGACAGCACGTCGGCCGCTTCGCGATATTTCATTCCCTGAAAATAAACCAGGACCACACTGCTACGGAGCGCGCCGGGCAAACGGGCAACCGTCTGTTGAACCCAGTCGCGCTGTTCGGACATTTCCAGATGGTTCCAAGGCGTGGGCCGGCCATCGGCCAGCATATCCATCAACGTGCCGACCTCTTCTCCGTCGGCCCCATGTTTTTGATCGAGACTCACCAGCCGGTGCCGCCGATTGCGGCGTTGGGCGTCGATGGCCTGATTCGTTGCGATCGTATACAGCCAAGGGCGAACCTTGCGGCCTTCTTCAAATTGTTCGCACTTCAGGTGCAATTGAAGAAACGTGCCCTGAAAGACGTCCTCGGCCATCGCTGCGTTGCCCAGGTAGCGGCGCAAGTAGTTGTAAAGCTCTCCTTCATATCGGTGTACCAACTCCGCAAAACTAGCCTCGTCGCCCGTCGCCCGATATCGAAGCAATAGTGCTTCGTCGGTCTGCTGGGGGGGAGCTGTAATTTTGCCGCTGGTGACCTGGGATGCTTGCATAGGCTTCTTACTCATCTTTACGATCCTCTCGGGTGAGAGTTCGGCGACGCGATGAAAAAATCCCATCTTTCTTGGCGTCTCGTGGGTGCCTCTCACCACCCCCGCATTTTACCTGTTGCGGTTCCCTGGGGCGATGAAATGGTGTCGCATCGTGCCGGCCTGC
>CAUYYY010000148.1:0-5687 GCA_963577165.1 Planctomycetota bacterium
ACAAATTGCAGATTTCCAATTGACAAACAACACAGCCGCTCTGTGGTCTATTCTTATCGTCTTTCTTGCGTTTTTACTGTTTTTCGTGGTCTGGCCTCAGACGGCGGAACTATAACCAGGTTCCTAAATCTGAAATCCCGTTTCGGGCCGCAGGTCGTCGGTTTCGCTGTGCATCCGCAGCCTAGGTTTCTCTAGCACAACGGTCGTGTGCGGGTCGACACTTCGGGTGAGCCATACGTTGGATCCGATGACCGACTCCTCGCCAATCACTGTTTGTCCGCCCAGGATGGTCGCGTTCGCGTAGATCACGACACGGTCCTCGATCGTCGGATGACGTTTTTGTCCGCGCACGAGATTCCCTTCACCATCGGTCGGAAAGCTAAGCGCTCCGAGGGTCACGCCTTGATAGATCTTCACATGCTGGCCGATTTCGCACGTCTCGCCGATGACCACGCCCGTTCCGTGGTCGATGAAAAAGTGCTCACCAATCGTCGCGCCGGGGTGGATGTCAATGCCGGTCTGGCCGTGTGCCGATTCGGTCATCATTCGCGGGACGAACGGAATATCGAGATCGTAGAGCACGTGCGCCAACCGATAGACGGTGATCGCTTCAAGTCCGGGATAGCAAAAGATCACTTCATCGAGTGATTTGCAAGCCGGATCGCCGTCGAACGTCGCTTGTACGTCCTTGGCCAGCTTGGTCCGCAATTCAGACAAGCTATCGAGGAACAACAACGTTTTGGCCTGGCCGAGCGCCTCGAAGTCTTGGTTGTCTGCGCAATCACCCGTGGCCCCCACTTCGTGCCGCAGCGCACGACCGACTTGCGTCGTGAGCTGGTCGTGCAGCCGGTCGACCAGATCGCCGACGTGGTAGGTCACGTTTCCCCGATGAAGCCCTTCGCGACGCCGATAGCCGGGGTAGAGGATCTCCTTGAGATCTTCAAGGCTCGTGGTAATGGCTTCGTAGCTGGGCAGCGGGCAATGGTCGAGGTGGTTGATGGTGCCCACTTCGTCGTATGTCTTGACGATGTCTTGGGTGATCTTCGACAGTTGATCTTTCAATCGGAAATCGGAGGCCATGATCGTTCGCTCCCGGCGTAGTCTACGTGGCGAGACGGCGCTCGAGGAAAGGGATGAAATCGGCGGAAAGGTAGAAGTGAAGTGCAAGCAGATCAATCGTGTCCGGCTAGGCCGGACACGTACAGAGACAGAATACGTCTAGAATAAGATGTGTCATCGCTTGCATCGCTTTTGCCGGAAGAATTGGGAGCCCAAAGGCTCGATCGTCTCGACGGTATCGTAGGCATCGCAATCGGTAAAATCAAGCCACTATCGTTCTTCTCGGCGGCCGGATCAGCATGAGTTAAAGGAAAATGCAGGAAATCGTCGGTCGATACAAGGCCGGGGCCGTCGCCAGAAGATCCTTTCCCGCCACCCGGTCGTTGCTCTCCGCTCCTGCCTCTCGTCTCTCGACCCTTGACTCTTGTCCCTCGCCTCTCCTACTCTTCGTCGTGCTTTATTTTCGCCTGGTCGACGATCTCCTTTTGAACGTTGCCCGGCACCACGTCGTAGTGGGAGAATTCTAGGGTGTAGCTCCCCTGCCCTCCGGTCATGCTTGAGAGCGTACGAGCATAGGTGTTCACCTCGGCCAACGGAGCCTTGGTTTCGATGGTCGTCATGCCACCGCCGGCCGATTCCATTCCAACCATCTGGCCTCGCCGGCCCGACATGTCGCTGCTGACATCCCCCACGTTGTCCGAAGGCACGGTGATGTGCATGTTGACAACCGGTTCGAGCAGCCCAGGGCGAGCCTTCTGAAACACTTCGGCGAACACTTTGCTGCTGGCCGTCCTGAAAGCGGTCTCGTTGCTGTCGACCGGATGGTCCTTGCCGAAATGGACCTCGACACAAACGTTTTGCACTGGGTAACCGGCGATGACTCCTTGGTTGATGCGCTCCAGAAAGCCCTTCCCGACAGCGGGCATAAAATTGCCCGGGATCGAAGCGCCGACGATTGAGTCGAGCCAAAGAAAATTGTTTTTGTCGTGGTAATGAAGCGTCTTGCGCTGCGGGAATCGATCCTTGGTGGCATATTCCTCAGGGTCGGTGCCCTCGGGAAACGGGAACATACGGATATGCACTTCGGCAAATTGGCCACTGCCGCCCGACTGTTTCTTGTGCCGGTAGCTTCCGTCGCCGCCGCCCTGAATGGTTTCCCGATAAGGCACCTTCGGCTCGCGGGTCACGACCTCCACCTTGTCGCGGCGTTTAAGTCGTTCCTGAATCAGCGTCAAGTGCAGTTCACTCATGCCGGTGAGCACCATTTCCTTGGTTTCTGGATCGTGATCGATGTGAATCGTTCGGTCTTCCTCCACGATCTTGTGCAGCGATCCGGAAAGCTTCGTTTCGTCGCCGCGACTTTTAGGAGAAACCGCCAGACCAACCATGGGGGTCGGAAACTCAATGGGCGGAAGTTCCACCTCGCCCAGGCTCATCCCGGTATGCAGATCTTCGCACTTGGCGATGGCGACAATGTCTCCGGGGCCGGCCTCGTCGACGTTGCTTGTGTCGCTGGCTTGCATTTCGAGCAACGGGCCGATTTTGATTCCCTTTCGGGCGCCGGGCGAAGCAATCGTCGAATCTTTCTTCAGTGTTCCTGAGTAGACGCGAACGAAGCTCAGCTTCTGCACGAAGGGATCGATTCGCGTCTTGAAGACCTGAGCCGCCAGAGCCGCGGAAGGATCGGCCTTGAGTGTTACCTCGTCGCCCTCTTTCTTGGCCTTGCACGAGACGGCGCCCGGTGGCAATGCTGCCGTGGTCAGCACGTCGAGAAGTTCGTCGATGCCGACGTCGTTTTTGCCAGACACACAGACAATCGGTGTCAAGCTCCCTTCCGAAACGGCCTTGACCAACAGTCGGGATAGTTCCTCTTCCGTGGGCGTCTTCCCTTCAAAATATCGTTCGGTCACTTCCTCGTCGACTTCGATAATCGATTCAATCAGCGGTTCGCTAATCTCTGCCGGGTCGAGGAGCGCCCGGCTGGTGTCGTCCGGCACCGAGAGCGTGCTGACGACGCCCTTAAGATCGTTTCCCTGTCCGATCGGCACGTTGAGCGGCACACAGTTGTTGCCGAAAACTTCCTTTATCGATTCGATCAGTGCGGGAAAGTCGATGTTGTCGGTATCAAGCTTTGTAATCACAATGATTTTTCCGACGCCCGCCTTGGTTGCTTCTGCCCACACGCGTCGCGTGTTTACTTTGATTCCGGCATGGGCATCAATCGCGATGAGAACCGTGTCGACCGCCCGGAGCGCGCCAATGGTTTGGCCGATCAGATCGGGATAACCGGGCGTGTCGATCAGGTTGATTCTTTTCCCGGCATGTTCGAAATGGGTGACCTTCGCCTCAATCGTGTATTTGTGATGTTTTTCATCTTCGTCGAAATCACAGATACTGGTGCCGTCGTCGACGCTCGGATTGGCGTTGACCATTTTCTTTTTAACGAGAATCTTGTCGACAAGAGTCGTCTTGCCGCAAGAACCGTGCCCACAGATAGCGATGTTGCGAATGTCCTCAACATTTCTAACCATTGCTGACTCCTGTCTCGTTATTTGTCACATTAACGATTCCCGGCTGCTTTTGCCTGCCGCGGCGTCCAACGCGTTTTCCAAATCAAGCTCGCCTTCATAGAGTGCCCGACCGATGATGCAGCCGTACAATCCGGCGACGGCCAACTGGGAAACGTCTTCGGCGGTGGTGACGCCACCCGAGGCGATGACGGGCAGATCGACTGCCGCTTGCATCTCTTGCATCGCGGCAACGTTCGGACCGGATAGCATTCCGTCGGTCGCAATATCGGTATAAACAATGGCGGCCAAAGGCTCACCAGCAAATGCTCGTGCCAGATCGGTCGCTCTCATGCCGCTCGTTTCGAGCCAGCCGTCGGTTGCCACGTCTCCGTCGCGAGCGTCGATCCCCAGCACCAAACGGTCGGCATACGTGACGCACATCTGCCGAAACCACTCTCCATCCTTAATCGCAGACGTGCCGAGCACGAGCCGGGCGAGTCCCAGTTCGAGCAGTTGGCGGATCGATTCTTCGCTGCGGATGCCGCCGCCGAGTTCACACGGAACGTCCACCGCGGCAAGGATTTCGCGGATGCTTGCCAGATTCTCAGGCCGGCCCTCTTTCGCGCCGTCCAGATCGACCAGATGAAGACGATCGGCGCCGCGGTCGACCCAATGCCGCGCGATCGCCGCCGGGTCGTCGCCGAAAACGGTTTCCTGGGCGTAGTCGCCCTGACGGAGCCGCACACACTTGCCGCCCCGCAAATCAATCGCTGGCCAGACTTGCATAAGTTTGCGTAGGTCCTGACTACGTAGAGAGATACAAGCGGCCAGTATCTCACACCCTGGGCCAACTTTCAAGTGGCGGTAGGCCGCTCTAGCTCGATACATCGCCGGGAGTGATGTTCTGCTGAGCAAGATGGCGAATCAGAAAAACGTAGACCCTATCTGAACTGACTGTGAAAAGAGCACGGTGCGAAGGTTTGCTTCCCAGGCCGTAGTGCAGTTCGCGCACCTCGAACGGGAACTCTCGGTTCTCGAGCGCCAAAGAACAACAAGTCGGATCCTGGGAAAGAGACTTGAGGGCTCGAACAAAGCCCCTATACCACCGCTCCGCCTGTTCTTGCGATCGGTTCGCCGCCTACCATGCGGCCATGTCTTCGAGCTGCTGCTCCGCTTTCGGGCGAAGAACGACGATACGCTTCATGCGTCTTTTCCGAATCCAAGCTTTTCACGCATGGCGACGTCCGCTTCTTCAACGGTGCGTCCTCGCCCCGCTTCGATGTCGGGCACTGCTTTCTGAATTTCCGCTACGGTATCTTGGTAGTCGCGCTCGGCGGCGGATTGCCGCAGCAGGTCGATGCCGGCTTGAATCACTTCGGTCGGATTCTTGAACCCTCCAGCGGCTACCTGGGATTCAACGAACTGTTGCTGTTCGGGGGTAAGTTCAGTCATGCCACATCCTCTCCCAGACGATTATACACTGTTTCTGGATTGGCCGTCAAAAGGGAGTATCTGTAGGACGCGAACCGGCTATGATGGCTCGGCAAAGTTCTTGAGGACTTGCAGACCTTGTCGTTGGCTCTTTTCCGGATGGAATTGCGTCGCAAACAGATTGTCGCGCCGGATCATGGCACAGAACGGCTCGGGATAGGAGGCCCGACCGGCGACGACCGATTCGTCCGTCGGGGCAACGTAGTAGGAATGCACAAAGTAGAAATGGCTGCCGCTGGGAATGCCCTCGGTCAGCGGCGAGGGTGAAGTAAAGGCCACCTCGTTCCAACCCATGTGCGGAACTTTATACTCTCGCGGCAGGTCGAAGCGGACAACCTCGCCCGGAATGACCCCCAAGCCTTCGTGCTGGCCGTCTTCGTAACTCACGTCAAACAAGAGTTGTAGCCCCAGGCAAATGCCCAAGAACGGTTTGTTGGCATCGATTGCTGCGCGGATGGGACCGATCAGGTCGCGACGCCGGAGCTCGGCGACCGCATCTTGAAACGCACCCACCCCAGGCAAGACGATCTTCTCGGCTCGATCGAGTTCCGACCGGTCGCTCGTGATGGTCGCCGCGTGCCCTACGTGCTCGAACGCTTTTTGCACACTCCGCAAGTTGCCCATCTG
>CAUYYY010000149.1:0-5666 GCA_963577165.1 Planctomycetota bacterium
TTTGGGCCGTGGTCGACCAGGACTGCTCACCGGAAGATAGACACCAGCACCCCGGCTGCTTCAGACGCAAAGGAATGTTGGTAAAGTTACGCCGGGAACCAGCCGGGGTGCTTTCTAGGGAAATACGCCTCTCTCGCTACGGTCTCGATTTTCTCGTTGCGCTATTCAATCCGGACCCCACATGAAGATATTTTTTTCGGTTGGTGAACCAAGTGGTGATTTGCACGGGGCAAACCTGATACGCGAGCTGCGTGCGCGCCGGCCGGAAATAGAAATTGTCGGCTACGGCGGGCCGAAAATGGCTCAGGCCGGTTGCCAACTGCACGAAGATCTCACGCAACTGGCCTTCATGTGGTTCGCCCGCGTGCTGCTCAACCTACACCGATTCTACTGGCTGCTTCGTCGTGCTCGGCGATATTTTCGCGAGCAGCAACCCGACGCGGTAGTGCTGATCGATTATCCGGGCTTCAACTGGCACATTGCCAAGGCGGCCAAGCGAGAAGGCATCCCGGTGTTCTATTACGGAACGCCCCAACTGTGGGCCTGGGCTTCCTGGCGCATCAAGAAGATGCGTCGAAACGTGGACCATGTGTTGTGTAATCTGCCGTTCGAAGAACCGTGGTACCGACAGCAGGAATGCCATGCGACCTATGTCGGACATCCCTATTTCGACGAGCTGCGGTCTCGCAAGCTCGACGACCGATTCATGATGCACATCCAGCAGGGCCAGGGCCCGCTCGTCACGATCCTGCCCGGCTCACGAGCTCAAGAAGTGACGCACAATCTGCGGTGGTTCCTCAAGGCGGCAGAGATCATTCGCCGGCAGGTTCCTCATGTTCGATTCGCGGTGGCCGCGTTTAATCAATCGCAAGCCCAATATGCTCGCCGACAGGTCGAGGCAACCGATTTGCCGATGGGTGTTTTCGTCTCTCGCACACCGGAACTGATTCAGGCGGCCGACTGCTGCTTGGCCGTCTCCGGATCGGTATCGCTGGAACTGCTCTACCATACGAAGCCGGCGGTGATTCTTTACTGGATCAACCGCCCGGCCTACTTTGTGCAGGGTCTGTTTCGCAAAGTAAAGTACATCACGCTGGCCAATCTGCTCGCCAGTGACGACATCCACCCGTCCGATCTGAGCCCTTTCGATCCGAACCAAGCGGACGCCGCGCGTGTGCCGTATCCGGAGTACCTGACTTGCGAAGACCGATCCGAACAGTTGGCCGCTCATGTGAGAGAGTGGCTTACGGACGAGAACTGCCGCCGCAAGCGACAGGCCCTGCTCGGCCGGCTCAAGGACGTCACTGCCCGAACCGGCGCATCGTGGCGCACGGCCGAACATATCCTGACCGAACTGGAACAGCCGGGCCGGGCGGCAGCGTAGCATTCCATTCGCACGTTCCACGACTTCATAATCATAGCCGCAGGTATTTCATAGCCGCAGGCGGAAGCCGGCGGTTCGCTGTGCGATAAACCACTGGCTTCCGGCGCGCGGCTAGCAAACCAGAAACGACATCTCATCTATGTTGATTGGCGAACCACCACGCTCACGGGCCGACATTCACTTCACGCTCCTCGGCTTTCCGATCCGTGTGCATCCATTCTTTTGGGCCATCATCGTCATCCTGGGCCTGCGGGGTGATACCGACCCGGTCGAAATGTTGATTTGGGTTGGGGCCGCTTTCGTCTCGATTCTGATCCACGAACTGGGCCACGCGCTGACGATCCGGTTCTACGGCGGCGACTGCTGGATCACGCTCTACGGAATGGGCGGACTTGCCTCGAGCAACTGGGTTCATCGCACGACGCGACAACAGGTGCTCATTTCAGCCGCCGGACCGGCCGCCGGCTTTGCCCTGGCGGCAATCCTTTTGGCCGCCGTTCGTTTGTCGGGGCATGATGTTCGGTTTACTGGTGATGTTCTCTTTCCATTTTCTTTCGCCCGCTTCGACAGTGCCAGTCTGAACATGCTTTTGTTCGACATGCTGTTCATTAACTTCGCTTGGGGAATATTGAACTTGTTGCCCATCTACCCGCTCGACGGGGGTCAAATCGTTCGCGAGATTTTGGTGCATCAAAACCCGGACCGTGGCATCGTCCAATCGCTTTGGCTGTCTGTCTTTACGGCCGGGTGCTTGGTCGTTTTCGGCCTCACGCGGGAATCGCTGTTCATGGCGCTCATGTTTGGCTTTCTGGGCTACCAAAGTTATGCGACGCTACAAGCCTACACCAGTCGGGGCGGCGGACGCGGCTGGTAAGGAATGGCTTATCAATAACTCCAGCATTCTGTAATCGAGGACGGGTTCAGGTATTAGGGTTCAATGTTGTCCCGAAATCCTGAACCCTAAACCCTGAACCCCAAAAACATGAAAGCCAGGAGTTATTCACCGATTGTCCCTAATCTGCCCGTGATCGCATCAAAAACAGATCCGTCGTCGTCTCGCCGTGTAGTGCTGTTGGGCGCCAGTAATCTCACGCGCGGCATCTCGACCGTTGTTGAAACCTCGCAACGCGCACTGGGTCAGCCGCTGGAATTTTTGGTGGCGATGGGCCACGGACGGTCCTACGGGGTGGAAAGTTGCGTTTTTGGGAAAAAAATTTCAGGAATTTTTTCCTGCGGACTTTGGCCCGCCCTGGCCGCTCCTTCACGGTGTACCACTTCGGCTCTCATCACCGATATCGGCAACGATATTTTGTACGGAATGCCCGTTCAGCAGATCGTTACCTGGGTCGAAGCGTGTGTGAATCGGCTTCGGGACGCGGATGCGGAAATCATTCTCACGCAGTTGCCCCTCGACCGCGCTCGGCGGATCACACCCTGGCAATTTCGCATCATGCGCAGTCTGCTTTACCCTCGAAATCGTCAAACACTCGACCATGTTGTCGGCCAGACGCGGGAACTCGCAGAGCAACTGTGCGAACTGGCGGAAAAGCAACAAATCACGCTAATCCCCGTGAATTACGCCTGGTTTGGCTTCGATCCGATTCACATCCGCCGCCGCTTTTGGTCGATCGCTTGGTGCGAAATCCTGGCGCATTGGCCTAGTGCCGCACCGATCGGGCAGCCGGCGAGCGGCTCGCTCGTCCGCTGGCTTTATCTTTCGTCACTGACGCCCGAGCGGCGGCGCGTGTGGGGCATCAAACAGCGAACACGACAACCGGCCGGCCGACTTTTCGACGGTTCCACGATCGCGCTCTACTAGTTTCACGCATCGTGTCGCAAAGTACCGTACGATGGTTCGCATCGATCGTTTTTTTCACCGTGATGATCGTTTCACATCGTGTCTTACGACCGTCGAGAGACAACTTTTTGTGCGATTTGACAAAAAACGTGTTGCATAAAATCAGAGAATTCGTACAAATACATTTCAGAGTTACGAAACTTCAACGCGCAGGCTTGCGAATGTTTCGTAAGGGTCGCGTGTTGTTTTCGTAGGGGCTGCCTTGGACGGGCAGCTGTAACTTCGAGGTAAGGCCCACTTGTTGCAGACCGGTTGGTATCAATCGGAACAGGATTCGATCGTATTGGATCTCTGCTGAGTGACTTATCTCATACTTCTTTATGGAGGATGTATTGTGGCCAAGAAGAAACGAAAAGCTGCCAAGAAGAAAAAGGCAGCGCCCAAGCGGAAGAAAGCCGCTAAGAAAAAGAAGGTAGCCAAGAAGAAGGGCGCCAAGAAGAAGGGCGCCAAGAAGAAGAAGGGCGTTAAGAAGAAAAAGAAGAAAGCTGCCAAGAAGAAAGGTGCCAAGAAGAAAGGTGCCAAGAAGAAAGGGGCTAAAAAGAAGGCCCGACGTAAGAAAAAGAGACGCTAATCTCGCTATCGGGCGACGTTCATCCGCCGCTCGTTTTGCGTGAATTTGTGATACAACGAGAAAGAGCCATCCAACGTTCAAAACGTCGGGTGGCTCTGTCTTTTTATGGAGAAACGGCAGCGGCAGGAGTTTGGGTTATCCGGATTATACGACTCGTCGCTCAGTAAATCGGCCGTCCCAAGAGCTACACTTTCGGAGCAGCATAAGCCGCAAGTGTCCTGTTTACCCTTCGGAGTTCCCAGTCATGGCAAAGACAACTGCTCAAGTGCCTGGTTCCATTGGCGCGAGCGACCTCTACACGGTCGGAGAGTTCAAGAGGCGGTTAGGCTTGAGTTCGTTTGCCATGTGGCAGGCCAGACGCAGCGGCTTGAGGGTCTATACGATAGCCCGCCGCCGTTACGTATTGGGTAAGGATTATATCGCCCACGTGGAAGCAGTCGGAAAACTGTCGGGGCGGGTTAAACGCGGTAGCGTTGAGTAACCGAGCCACTCCCTCTTCCCCCCTGCATTCGGGGTGGCCAAAAACAGGCCTTGGTTTTTCGCGTCCCTTTGCTAAGTTGATGGCAGCGATCTTGATGATCGTGGTACGCTCTTTGAAAACTTAGCAAGAAAAAGCTTCTGACTACGGTCTGTCAGCTATTGGCCAATAGCTGACTCGCCTACGCCTGGCAGGTGCGCAGGGGACGCGCTCCGCTACGCGTCGCGGTTAAACATTGGCTTTTGCGATTTGATGCTTGAGATTTGTTTCGGATTTCGGCATTCGGATTTCCTCATTCTCCCCGTTCGACTATTCGAGAACACGCACACGATCAAACACCACCGGGGTCCCCCTATAAGGCGCGATCGAAAACGCCCCCGTTTTCAAACAAAGCCCCATTTTCAAATCAAGGATGTGGGTTGCTTGGACCCGGTAAATTCGGTACAATGAAGGATTCTTATACACGGTGGAATGACTCAAAAGTGGGCCCACATGTCGCTGCGTCGTGCCCAAGAATGGATGCTCGGCCATCTGCGACGTGGCGCGATCCCGGCCGTTCCGCTGACAATTGTTCTAGCCGGCTTGGTTGGGGTCTTGGCTGGCGGCGGGTCGGGCGGCCGAATGGCCGTTTTCTTTCCGCCCGCCGGCCAAAATGGCCCGACTCCCACTGGATCGATCGGGCATGATCGCGGTATAATCCTGAGTTCGTATCCTGGAGCTTGGTGCTTGGCGGCACCACCGGCGGCCAGTATCCACGTAAAGCATTGCGAGCTTTCCGCCTGGGAAGCGAATCCGAGGAGTGTCTGCGATGGCCGCAAAGAAGGGTGGTAGGAAAAAGAGGAAGGTTGATTCGGTCTTTCTCGTTTGCAGCGAGACGGGCGACTACAACTACACGATCCGCCGCAAGCCGCGCGGCGAGAAGCTGAAGCTGAGCAAGTATTCGCCGCGACTGCGACGGCATACCGAGCACGTAGAAAAGAAGAAGTGATCTCCGTTCATTTCGCAGATCAGGACGAGATGGCGAAACGCTGGCGCATTGCTGCTCACGATCCAGAACCTGTTGCACGACTTGAGCGCGCGGCCGGCATTCCATCGGTCGTGGCTCAGTTGCTCATTGGTCGCGGTATCGTCGCGGCCGACGAGGCGCGGCGATTTCTTGACGCCAAGCTATCCGACCTGCACGACCCGGGCGAATTGCCCGGTGCGACCGATGCCGCCAAGCGATTGGCGTCGGCCATTGCCGAGCAACGGCGGATTGTTGTTTACGGCGACTACGACGCCGATGGCATGAGCGGCACGGCGATCTTACTGCGGTGCTTGAGGTTGCTCGGCGCGGACGTCGGCTTCTACGTGCCCAACCGCATGGACGAAGGCT